>NZ_JEXX01000003.1:0-256154 GCF_000582055.1 Acinetobacter sp. 766875
GTTCGGTCCCTATCTACCGTGGGCGCTGGAAATTTGAGAGGATCTGCTCCTAGTACGAGAGGACCAGAGTGGACGAACCTCTGGTGTACCGGTTGTGACGCCAGTCGCATCGCCGGGTAGCTATGTTCGGAAGGGATAACCGCTGAAAGCATCTAAGCGGGAAGCCTACCTCAAGATAAGATTTCCCTAGGAATTTATTCCTCTAAAGAGCCGTTCGAGACTAGGACGTTGATAGGTTGGATGTGGAAGCATAGTGATATGTGAAGCTGACCAATACTAATTGCTCGTGAGGCTTGACTATACAACACCCAAGCAGTTGTATATAAAGCATCAATCGATTCATAAATCTACAAACAAACTTGATTTAGTTATAACACTAGATAAAATGAACACAGTCAGATTCAATCAGCCCAGTCTGTAAAGATTTGGAAAACGCTTCGGCAAACAATAAGACCAAAGCAAGTATCCATAAACAGTTGTGCTGGCGACCATAGCAAGAGTGAACCACCTGATCCCTTCCCGAACTCAGAAGTGAAACCTCTTAGCGCTGATGGTAGTGTGGGGTTACCCATGTGAGAGTAAGTCATCGCCAGCTCATTATTCTAAACACCCCCAACTAAAATTGGGGGTGTTTTTTATTGCGCGGAATAAGAAAATTCTAGAAAACTCAGTTCCTAAAAAAACAAATTTGCACAGTTACTCTATTTTAGAGATATAGAGAGTTAACTTTAATTAAGCAAAACCTTCTAAGAATAATTATTTTAATTGCCTGCGTGCATGTTTAAGGGCAGTGCGTAAACCTTCTTCAAGAGTTGGATGATAAAAAGGTTTCTCTAAAATATCATTTAAAGTTAATTCTTCACCAATGATCCAACTTAAGAGATGAGCCATATGTTCTGTCGCCTCAGTAAATAACTCGGCACCAAGTAGTTTATGGCTTTTTCGCTCTATATAAACTTCAATAGCTCCTTTATTTTTTCCAAGAACAATAGCTCTTCCTTGTCTTTCGTAAGATGCTTCACCTGTGACAAAATCTATTCCATTGTCTTTTAGTTGTTTATAACTTTGTCCCACAATTGCCATTTCTGGATGACTAAATACTATGCCTAATGGAGTAAGAGTCTTAACTGAATTAACCTGTGGATAATTCAAACAGTTATAAACAACTTTTTTACCTTCATGTGCAGCTTCATGCTGTAATGGCGTTGAAGTATAAGCGTCCCCAGCAGTAAAAATTGGATAGTTATCTAGCTGTTTTGTTTTCGCATTTATAGGCAATAACTTAATATCCTGAAATGATTTATCAATATTCTCTAGTTTTAAGTTATCTAATAAGCTTGAACGACCTGTCGCGGATAGCACATACTCAGTTTGAAGAGACTTTTCTTCTCCATTGATTCTATAATTTAATATAACGCCACCAGAAGTAGACTTAACTTCGGCTGGTAATGTCTCAAATAAAAAGTTTAATTCTTTGCTTAACTCTTCTTGAGCAAGTTGCTGTAATTTAGAGCTAGTAAATATTCCAATTCTTTTACTACGAGCAAATATAGTTGTTTCCACGCCTAATCGATGTATAGCTTGTGCGATCTCAAGAGCAATTACTCCACTTCCAATAACGGCAAGAGATTTAGGTAGAGTATCTAATTCAAATATTTGGTCTGTGGTAATAAGGCGATCACCTAATTCTTGTTTCCATGTTTGATCATAATTAGGAGTGGAACCAACTGCCAGAATAAAGCTTTTTGATTGATAATGTTTACCATTTACTTCAATAGTTTCTGAATCAATAAAATGGGCTTTACCTGAAATTTTATGTTCAGTTGGCCATTGGTCTACATCTTTGAGAGTCGCCTTTGTAAAACGGTTACGTAAGTTTCTTACATGTTCCATAACCTGATCAGTATTAATGTCTACAAAAGCATTTAACCCAACTTCTTGAGCATTTTGGAGGTCATGCATACGATTTGCTGTAGAGATGAGGACTTTACTTGGCATACACCCTACACGTGCGCAAGTTGTATCCCATGGCCCATCATTGATAATTAAAATATTATTGGTATGTTTAACAGCCTCTTTATATGCGCTAATACCAGCAGTACCTGCGCCAATGATAATTATATCGAACATTGTGATTAAGCTATGCTAATAGATATTTAGAATATATAGAAAAACCCTCTTGAACAGAGGGTTTAGTTCTAATTATTTAGCTTTAAAATGTAAATTTTTGCTCAAAAGGTGATTTTAAAGCAGTTGAAACAGTTCCATTTTGATTAATAGACTGTCCTTCAATATTTATACTATTAATTACATGTTTGAAATTTAATATAGTTCCATTCGAAGACTGTTTAAAAGTGAAAATATTTTGTCCTTCCAGATAGATGCTACCATTAAATTTCTGTGTATTCGTTGTTGGAGATTGATTCTCAACGCGACTTCCTTCAATACCAGTAATACTTGGTAAACTCAATACTTGATTACCATTGAGTTTCACTTGATATGTTGCATTATTCGTATTCCCAGGAGTCGAATTTACAACAAATGAAATTGGTTCTGCGTAAGGAACATTAGGGTTATCATTGATAAGTACGTTAAAACCAGATCCCCCTTGAATTACATATAGATCACCATCAGTTGATGTATTATCTTTATATACGCTCATTGCACCTGTAGTGACTTCTTTTTCAGTTGGTTGACCTGTTTGTGGATCTTGAACAGTAGTCGTTGTGGTAATTTTATAATCGCTTGTCGTTGAGTTAATTAATACAAATCTCTTTTGTTTGGTTTGTTGAAGTCCCCATGATTGTTGGAATGGATATGCAAAAGCTCCAGTAATAGTTATATCTTGGAAATTTTTATCCTTATTTTCATTTTCAAAAATATAAATTCTGGTATTAGATTGATAATCCTGTAGATTTGGAGAGATATTGTCAGACGCGAGTTTAATATTCTTTAAATCATCTGCTGTAATATCAAAATCCCAATCATTATAACCTGTAAGTAATGATTTTATTTCTTCCCCTTTAAAAACGTAGCAGGCGCGATAGTCTGTAGTACTATTAATAAAACATTTGTCACGATAGTGATCTGAAAATTTAGTGAGATCTACTTTTCTAATATCGAGAGTTAACTTTAAAGGTCCTTGTGCGAAAGTATCTAATGCATGATCGATATAACCTTTTGATAAATTTTCATCATTAAGATCATAGGCACCAAATAAATATTTTCCTTCTTGCTTTACACTATTTAAAACAGAAGTAGCAAGTTCCTGATTTTTTGAAGGTGTATTTGGCGTTGTTGTTGAATCAGAACTTGAACTTTGATCATAATAGCCTCCACTACCTCCCCCACCACAAGCTGATAAAAAAACAGCTAAAGTAACCCCACATACCCCTTGAGTAAGTTTCATCATTATCCCCATATAAAATGATATGTTATTTAAAATAATTTTTAGTTTTATAAAATAACATATATTTCATGAGGTTGCTCACGATATTTATATTAAGAAGTTTGTATTAGATACTTGTTCCCATACTAACACCTACGGTAGGCCGGACCTGCATAGATGAGCATGCACTAAGAATAAGACAACTGACCAATAAAAATATAAGTTTATTCATAAGAGAACTGAGAAATTTAATGTGATTTGAATACTTTAGCTGAAAATTATTTATATATATGTTGAATTGATACAGTTATATATATTCTTTTTATTAATAAAAGCTCTACTTTTAAGGAAAAATAGAGCTTGTCGTTGGCTCATTCAATAATTTAATCGTCTAATAAATCCATTTGTTTTGCTAATTGATAAAGATTGTTTGAGCGGTTTCCTGTTCGGCAAAACATGAGAACAGGTTTTGGAAGTTCATTATAGTGATTTGCAAAAGTACGGACATCAAGCTCAGTAATTTGACCTGCAACTACAGGTTGGTAAACGTAATCTAGTCCTGCCTGACGTGCTGCTTCTTCAATTTGAGCGCTTGTTGGTTGTTCTGGACCGCCTTCCATATCCGGACGGTTATTAATAATAGATTTAAAGCCTTTTTCTACAACTTGATCTACATGTTCTGGACCAATTTGACCTGCGAAACCAACATTATCTGACATTTCGTCACTCCAAAATTTAATAAAACCTCTTATGCTGTATCATAGCATTAAGCTTAACCTGAGATACAAGACACTAAAACGTTGTTCCTACATAGATAAAAGTTATGTAAAAGAACAACTATAGATTTTTAAAAGGCGATCAGGATGTTTTTTGTAAATTCATTACTTCGACCATAATGCCACGGAGCACATATGCACGCTTATACGGTTGAGCCTTTATATGTTCCATGTGATCAGGAAATGATCGCAGCTGACTTTTATATTCCAAAAACAAATAATAAATCTGCGGTAATTATCATGGCACATGGTTTTGCCGGATTGCGTCAATTCAAGCTTATCCAATATGCACAGCGTTTTGCACAGGCAGGCTATGCTGTGATTTTATTTGATTATCGATATTGGGGTGGGAGTACAGGTAAGCCCCGAGAAATGATTTCTATCAATTCTCAATTAGAGGATTGGAAGACCATAATTCAATACGCCTCCACCTGTAAGCTTATCGATAATAGAAGGATTGTATTGTGGGGAACATCTTTAAGTGGTGGATATGCTCTAAGTTTAGCTTCTGAATTAAAAAATATTCAGGCCATTATGGTACAAATTCCATATGTAGACGGTGCTGAAACAGCAAAACTATATCCATTACAGCGTTATCCCCAAGCTTTAAAGTTGTCGAGCCAAGATTATATGGGCTCTAAGATGGGCCTTAATCCCAAGAGATTACCTGTTGTTGACCAATTTAAATTATGTTTTATGCCAACAGCAGATAGTTACTATGGATATTTGTCGATTGTGAATCCAGATTATTATTGGAGTGGCGAAGTCCCTGCGCGTGTTTTTTTTAATTTGATGCGTTACCGTCCAATTCAACTCGTCCGTCAGATTAATATCCCAGTTTTATTTATTGCTGCTCAGCATGATTCTTTAATTCCAATTGAGTCTAGTCGTGAAGCTGCGACCAATATTGCTCCTTTTGTGAGTTATCATGAGTGGGATATGAAACATTTTGATTTCTATCACGGCGCATGGTTTGAAAAAGCAGTGACGACCCAATTAGAATTTTTACATCAACATATAGGAGTGATGTAAATGATTATTGTATGTGCATCGTGTGGTGCAAAAAATAGAGTTCCAGAGGAAAAACTTAGTGCGCAACCGAGTTGTGGCCAATGCCATCAGCCATTACTTCCGCTTGCACCGATTGAGTTAAATGAACAAAACTTTAGTAACTATATCACGAATAGTGATCTGCCTATTTTGATAGATTTATGGGCAGAATGGTGCGGACCTTGTAAAATGATGGCGCCACATTTTGCGCAAGTAGCAAAACAGAATCCACGTGTTATTTTTGCCAAGATTAATACTGAAGAGTCTCCTCGCTTAAGCCAAGCATTTAATGTGAGAAGTATTCCTACCCTTGTATTAATGAATAAAACCACAGAAGTTGCTCGAATGAGCGGCGCATTACGTGCTCCTGAATTGCAGCAGTGGCTAGATCAACAACTTCAAACGAATTTCGGGAGCTAAGGTGTCAGAAGCTTATACCAAACCAGAAGGAATTTTATCCTTACAAACGATTGCCATGCCAGCAGATACAAACTGGAGCGGTGATGTATTTGGTGGGTGGATCGTGTCACAAATGGACTTGGCTGGAGCAATTCACGCTGAGCGTTTTAGTCGTGGACGTTGTGCCACGATTTCCATTAATCAGATGACCTTTTTGGTTCCGGTAAAAGTAGGCTTTGTGATTAGCTGCTATACCAAAATCTTAAAAGTAGGTAATACCTCTATTCAAATGCAAATTGAAGTTTGGGACAGTCATGATGATTCTCGTGCTCCAATTCGTATCACCGAAGGGGTGTTCACCTTTGTTGCTGTTGATGTAAAAGGTAATAAGCGTCAAATTCCTGAAGAAGCGAAGCAGAAGTTTTTAGAAACTCAATAAAACATTTAAAGCCTGAATATCAGTATTCAGGCTTTAATTTTTCTTTAAATAGTTTAATTTTTAAAACTAAAACATTGTATTAGAGTTTTTACTTTGTTCGGGAATGTTTTGTATAACATCCCAGTGCTCTACAATTTTTCCATTTTCTACACGGAAAATATCAACAATTGCTCTGCCTCTATCTTTGTCATTTTCCGTAGAGTGGACGTGTAAAACCACCAGATTACCTTCAGCGATTGCGCGCTTAATTTCATTTTTTGCTTGTGGATTTTTTTGGAATTTCTCAGTAAAGAAATTCACGAAAGGAGCCTTCCCATCAGGAACGTTGGGATTGTGTTGGATATATTGATGACCAATATAACGGTCGGCATATTCTTTAACTTGATGTTTTAAAAAGACACCTTCATAAAAGTCGACTACTATTTTTTTATTTTGAGCACTTATTTTATCGATTGACTCAGTTTTTGTTTGAACAATTTTATTGGTTTTATTTGTGGGTTCGGCAGCGTGAGTCGTCACAGCTGTAAATATAAAACTGGTAAATAACGAGGATAGGATCAGTATTTTTTTCATTGTGACCTCAAGATATAAAGTTATAGTTTTATATCTTGAGGTAAATATCAATCTAAAAATATTTTAGATTAGTTATCATTTCTTACGTTTAGGTAACCATGCCCACAGCATTTGACATTGAATCGGTTCATTACCCGCATCATCAATAACGGTAACCGGAATAACAAGTTCACCCTTCTCATGATCAGCAATATATTTTTGCTGTTCTGCAGAGAGAGTCGCTGTTGCTGTCAAACCACCTTCAACAACTTTTAAATAATCAACATGTAATGATTTGATTAATAAAATGCGGTTATCAGGAATATGTAAACCCGTTAAAAAACCTGTTGCAGTCTCTGCTAAAAGTGCCATTGCTGCCGCATGTACACCTTTAATATGATTCTGCATGTTTTTCTGGTTCTCTAAACGAACAGTTACATGGTTTACATCTACTTCTAGATAGCGAATATTTGCTGTACCCACCATTGGCACAATACGGCCAAATGCCTTGCTCCAAAGCGTACTTCGAACACCTTTAGGAAATTTTGAAGTTGCTTTTACCAGTTTTAATAGTCGATTGGATTGAGACATGGGATTACCTTAACTTTGAATGTCGCTAAAAGATATTAATCTTTAAAGTTATTAAACTGTAATGGCACACCGAATTGTTGTTCACGTAAAAAAGTCATGACTTGTTGCAAAGTGTCACGTTTTTTATCGGTCACACGGATTTTGTCGCCTTGAATAGAAGATTGCACTTTAACACCGCTTTCTTTAATGGCTTTATTAATTTTTTTTGCTGTATCAGAGTCAAGACCATCTTTAAGCTTAATGACTTGTACAAAATTTTTACCTGACGCAGCAGCTTTTTGTGGATCAAGTGCCTGCACATCAATTTTACGTTTATAAAAATGATTTTCTAACATGTTATAAACTTGTTCACACTGGAAATCACTTTCTGTACTGATTTTAATCTCTTTATTTTTTTCATTTAATTCGATAGAAACATCGTGACCACGGAAGTCAAAGCGTGTTGCAATCTCTTTTTGTGTGTTTTGAACCGCATGATTAACTTCAAATAACTCTAATTCAGAAACAATATCGAAAGAAGGCATAGTTTAGACCTTTACAAAGTGAAAGAATATTTGAGATGCTAAGAGGGTTTTCTTCATTTGCCAAGTGTTGTTTACATCAAAGGAGTGCACAATGATCCGTAAACAAGAAATTACAACATTTGAGTTCCCAGAAAACGCTGTTATCTGGGATGTCCGTGATTCAAGTGCTTATGCAGAAGGGCATGTTAAAGGTGCGGTAAGTCGCCCGATTAATGATTTAAATGCTGATATTTTGAACCAGGTCGCTGCGGATCAGCCGATTTATATTTTATGTGGTGGTGGTAGCAAAGCTCCTCGTGCAGCTGAGAAACTAGAAGACTTAGATGCCTCGCGTGAATATGTCGTGCTGATGGGGGGGACGCGTGCAGCTCGTGATGCAGGTTTACCTCTAGAGCAGGGCGCATAAAAAAAGCACCTTCGGGTGCTTTTTTATTGGAACAAAATTTTCTCAAGTACACTATTGAGATTGGAAATAAGGTTTCTTAGGTTTAACTTTCTTTTGAAAGCGCTCGGCACTTAATTTCTTTAATAGGCTTTTTGGAACAGGACAAGCTTCACCTAAAATTTGGGCTACAAGTATTTCACTGCAAAGCGGTGCAAATAAAAAACCTTTTGAACCTAGACCTGCAAAGGTAGAAATACGGCTTTCACTCTGCATTTTGCCTACAAGTGGGAAATAATCTGGACTTTGAGCACGCACAGCTGCTCGACCTTGCCATTGTTCTACAGGTGGTAATTGTTTTGCATAAGTAGGGAAGACACTGTGGATTAACTCAAAGTTATGCACATGATCGTCAAGCTGTACTTCTTCATCTTCTCGGTTTGGATAGAAAGATGCCCCTAGAATAAGTTGAGAAGAGTCAAGCTGCATGCAATAGCCGCCATAGCTATACGCTTCGTGTAAAGGAAGAGGTCCAAAAGAATTATCAACCCAGCTTACTTGTCCACGTATTGGCTTTAAAGGAGGATAGTTATCAAATAAAGCAGCACTTTCTCGGGCACAGCACACCACAACATGGTCTGCCTCTGCAATGATTTCATTATCATTCTTTAATTGAACTTTATTTTCAAAAGAAACAAGTGCTGTGATATTGGTAATTTTTAACTCAATACTTGAATGCTGCAAAATTTCATCACGTAACTGGTGTGGAGAAACTGCTCCGGCCTCGCTTAATACAATGTGTGGATAGTCCGATTCAAGTGAGCTTGTTTGATGTGTAACAATATCAGCAGGATATTGATCAGCAAGATCGAGAAGATCTTGGGCATTTTTTAATGCCATTTGCTGTATTTGAATTGGGCGAAATGCTTGAAAGTTTTTATAGAAATTCAACGCATGTTGCCAGCTTAAAGTCATTAGATGTTCATGACTTTGTTCAATTGGGCATAATTTAGGATTGAGCAGTGCTAAAGGGTTGCCAGAAGCCCCTGCTAAAGGCGCTGTACGCTCGAATAGAGTCACCTGATGCCCACGTTCGGCAAATGCCCAAGCTGTGCTTAAACCAGCAATCCCTGCGCCAATGACGGCGATATGCTGCTTAAAATGAGAACGGATGAGATCTGGTTCTGATGCAATTTCTTCACTTAAAGGTAATTTCCAAACGGCTTTAAGCATTTCTCGTTTGTGTCCAAAACCGCGAGGACGTGAAATATCAATGCCATGAGCTTTTAGTCCACGTTTGAGAATACCAGCTACACTAAACGAGGCGAAGGTAGTGCCATAGTCAGAAAGACGTACAATATTGTTTAAAACGTTTTGTTCCCACATATCTGGATTACACGAAGGTGCAAAACCATCTAGGAACCAAGCATTCACTGCTTTCGTTTTTACCATAATTGGAAAAATATCTTGCGCATCTCCTAGCCATAGATCGATGCTAAAACGTTCTTCTGGAAAACTTAAACGATGGCAACCTGCAATAGGCAAGGGATATTGTTCAATAAGTTGTTTCGCAAGTGGCTTAAGCTCATCCCATACATCGAGTGCACGGATGAGATCTGCTTTGCTTAAAGGAAATTTTTCTACGCTAATTGCATGTAAATGGCTGTGGTTATTAGGACGGACCTGCTGCCAAAGCTGCCAGAGTGCAAGAATATTTAAACCGGTACCAAACCCGGTTTCTCCTACACTAAAATATTCAAAGTCTTGTAAATTAGCTAATCGTTCTGATAGGTCATTGCCATTTAAAAATACATGTCTTGTTTCGAGCAGACCATTATCTTTGGAAAAATAGACATCACCAAATTGTTTGGAAATGGGAACCTCAATACCATCAATAGATTCCCAATCCAGCTCAGCAGTTTGTATACGGTTTGATTTGTTCATTCGGTTTAATAAGTCGCTCAGAATTACCACTGACGACGACGTTTGGTGTAAACATAACTAGCGATAAAGAAACCAAGTAGTACGCCGCCTGCTAGTGTTACTGCGCCATATAAGAACATTTGAGCACTACGTTCACTTTGTAAAACTTGTACCTGAACAGACAAGTTATCGTTCTTTAGCTGTAACTCTTGGTTTTGTGCAAGTGCTTCAAGATTTGCATGTTCTAGCTGTTTAAGACGAGATGCCTGATCTTGAACTAAAGCTTTGATTTTTGCATCTTGCTGTTGCTTATTTTTTGCGATTTGTTCTGCGGTAAGCGGCTGTGCTGTAGTTGCCGCCGTTGTAGCGGTCGGTTTGGCTACAGTTGCAGAAGTAGGCGCTGGTTTAGGCGCCTGAGTTGAAGGCACAGTAGATGGTGTTGCTGGTGTCGCAGCAGGTTCAACTGCTCCAGCAGTTGAACATATCAAACACAAGCCAAGAAAGCTTTTGGTTGCAAACTGCATGCGTTTACCCTTTTGGAAATGCTTTATTAAACGGTTTGACATCAATATGGCTATAAATGCCTTCTTTCAAAAATGGTTCTTCTTTTAACCATTCATCTAAAGCTTCACGGCTATCAAACTCTACAATCATAGTACTACCGTAAAAGCCAGCCTGTGGATCATTTGGATCTTTTGGCATAGCTCCAGCGGCAACAAGACGACCTTCATCATCAAGTTTTTGTAAACGTTCGATATGTTGAGGGCGTACTGCTAAACGTTTCTCTAGAGTTCCTTCGTTATCGGTACAGCTTAGAACAAAAAAAGGCATGTCATCGTATCTCTATAATCAAACCGAAATCACATTAAGCATCTGTTGACTTAAAATGTTTGCGTAAAATAATGAACTGAATAATGATAAATGAAAACATGACGATCATGTCACCAAATGCCGTAAATTCACCCCAATATTTTCCGCCATGAAATAAAAACGCGAAGAAAATATGTAAACCAGACATGACGACAAACATAGCTGCCCAAGCGAAATTTAAATTTTTCCAACCTTTTTCACTTAGCTCTAAAATTGGATCAAATAAACGTTTAATGAGAGGTTTACGTTCCTTACCAAACCAAGGTGAAACTAAGAAAGCACCAGCAAATACTAAGTTCAAAATTGCAGCTTTTAAACGAATATAAAAATCATCGCTTAACATGAGTGTAATGCCACCAAAAATAACAGTCATAAACAGTACAATCCACTGCTGTTTATCTAGGCGGAATTTTTGAATGATGAACAAAGCACCATACACGATAAGCATTGAAATAATTAAGCCTGTTGTAGCGACCAGAATATTATTGTTATTTACACCGCCAGCGGAACCGATCAATTTTAGCAACGGGTGATGAGCATTCGCAGGATCAACAGTTTTATATAAATAGAAGAAAATAATTAATGGAACAAAGTCCAGAAGTGCTTTCATGTTAGAGTATCTGATCAGGTTTGGTGAATGGCATAGTATAAAAGATGCAAGGCATAGATTTACATACACATAGCAATATTTCTGATGGAACTTTGTCTCCGGAATTGCTGGTGCAAGCTGCTGTGGATGTGAAGCTGCATACCTTGGCGCTTACTGATCACGATACAATGGATGGCTTACAGCGTGCAAAGAAAGCAGCGCAAGCCCATGATTTAAAAATTATTTCTGGTGTTGAGATCTCAAGCCAATGGTCTAGACCAAGCACAAAAAAAAGCTATGGCGTGCATATTGTGGCTTTAAACATGCAAGATGAAGCACCAATTTTGGAAGCATTAGAACAACAAAAAAGAATTAGAGCACAAAGAGCAGAAGTTATTTGTGAACTATTAAAAAAGTGTATTGGCTTTGATATTTATCAGGATGTGCTTGATAAAGTTGAAAATCAACCAGACCGTATTACCAGAACACACATTGCCAAAACCTTAGTTGAAAAGAATGTAGTGAGTCGTCCTCAACAAGCTTTTGACCGCTTTTTAAAAGAAGGTAAGCGTGCCTTTGTAAAGTTTGAAGGATTGGGTTTAAAAGAAACGATAGAGGTTATTCATAACAGTAAAGGCTTGGCAGTTTTAGCTCATCCAACTCGTTATGATTTATCTGCAACTAATACACGCTATTTGATTGAGTTATTTGCGAGTTGTGGTGGTGACGCCGTAGAGTTGCCGCCGCCTGTAGATCCTTTATCTACTCGCCAAATGATTGATCGTATGATTGATCAGCATCATCTGGCGGTTTCAATTGGCAGTGATTTTCATGGTGAAAATATGCCATGGATTAAATTAGGTAATACGCCTAAGCCAAAGAGTGATCAGTTGGGTATTTGGGAACGTTTTCTCTAATAATGTCCTAGAGTAAGTTGTTATCTTGAGCTTGAATTGGAGGAGGTGTTGGTTTACCCAGTGTTCCTAAAAGTTCAATTTCAATACTACGTACCATTGCATCTAATGGTAAATCATTACTTTGAGTACCAAAAGGTTCTTCAATTTCAGAGCTTAGGGCATCTAAACCTAAGAAAGTATATGCCAAAATTCCAACCAGTAAAGGTGTTGCTAAGCCAAGCAAAGAACCTAAGCTAAATGGCAACATAAAACAGAAAAAGTAAACAGTGCGGTTGAGCAAGACTGAATAAGCAAAAGGAATAGGAGTATTTGCAATACGGTCACAGCCAGTCTGTACAACACTTAAATCTGCAACATTTTTATTCATTTGAGCATAAATAATATCTGAGATTTCACCTTCTTTAAGCGCTTGTAATAACTCCCATTGAATAAGACTGAGCGTATATTGCGGCGCATTATTTTGTTGGTATAGCTGAGTCAATGCTTGTTGACTCATACCACTGGTTTGTATTAATTCGGTTGGGTTGGCCGTTTGGCGGCGTAAACGGTCACGTAACACATTTGCAAACACAATAACGTGATGAATGACTCGTTCACGACGGGCTTGAGTTAAAATACGACAGTCGCGGTCAAAGTGACGTGAAGTTGCAATGAGTACACCCCATAGTTTCCGTGCTTCCCACCAGCGGTCATAACACGCCGTATTTTTAAAGCCTAAAAAAATAGAAAGTACGACGCCAATTAAAGTGAAGCCAACTAAAGGAATTTCTGGAAAACGGTAGAGATTAATATATTCAACCCCACCAATGATTGCCGAAATCAGCATTACCACCCCTAAAGAGGGCAAAATTTTTGGTAATATCGTCCCTCGCCAAGAGAATAAAACTTTAAAAATACTGGGCTGTTCACGAACAATCATTTTATTTTAAACGTCGCTATTTTTGTTTTTGATATTCTAAGCTTAGTGATGCTTTGTCAATATCATTGAACGGCTATTGAAGTAGGGTTGAGCAGTTGTTGTTCAGCAAATGAAAAGCTACCTTCTGGCGAGATAATAAAATGGTCCAGTAGACGAATTTCTAAAAGCTGACAAGCCTGCTGGAGTTGCTCTGTGAGTTTAATATCTTCGAGAGAGGGCTGTGCGGAACCAAATGGGTGGTTATGAGCTATTACCAATTGGCAAGCGTGCTGTTGTAAGGCATAACGTAAGGTTTGATTCACTGAAACGGCGCAGTGTTGAACTGAACCAAAAAATAACTTTTTAAAATGCAATTTTCGTAGTTCGGCATCTAAGCAAAGTACCGCAAAGACTTCCTGTTTTTCACCTTTTAACTCATAACGCAAATAATCTAGAACTAAATGAGAAGAATGAAGGCTTAGTTCAGTTTGACTAAAATGATAGTCGAGATAACGCCGTCCAAGCTCTTTTACGGCCAGTAATTGGGAATACTTGGTAGCTCCAATACCATTAAATTGAGCTAATTCATTGTAAGATGCATCGAAAACAGCGTTTAGACTACCAAACTGTTGAATCAGTAAACGTGCGAGCTCTACTGCTGAATGTTGACGTGAACCTGAGCGAAGAAAGATCGCGAGTAGTTCAGAGTCAGAAAGGCTTTGAGGGCCTTGTTGTAATAACCGTTCTCTTGGCCGTTCTTGTTCTGGCCAATTTTTAATAGAAGTATTCATATTCCCCAGCAATATTCTGCTTAAAAATTTATTTTGTTTGCCCAATCAATCTTGGGTCTGCGCGTATTTAATGCTATTGTGAGCGCCACTGCAACAGAAAGGTATCCTGTTCGTGAGCTTTGATTTAAGTGTTATTCCTCATAAAAACATTGTTTTAGCTGTTACAGGTGGGATTGCTGCCTATAAGAGTGCCATTTTGGTCCGTCGTCTTAAAGATTATGGTTTTGACGTTCGGGTTGTGATGACACACGGAGCTCAAGCATTTATTATCCCTCTAACGTTTCAGGCTCTTTCTGGAAATCCTGTACATACCGAGCTTTTAGACCCAGAGGCTGAAGCTGGAATGGGCCATATTGAATTGGCTCGTTGGGCTGATTTGTTACTGGTTGCTCCGGCAAGCTGTGACACCCTAGCTAAGTTTGCTAATGGTTTGGCAGATGACTTACTCAGTACTTTATTTTTAGCAACTAAAGCACCTGTGTGGGTTGCACCAGCAATGAATCAGCAAATGTGGGCTGCAAAAGCAACCCAGCGTAATTTGCAAACGCTAGTTGAAGATGGTGTACATGTGATTATGCCAGATTCAGGTGAACAGGCTTGTGGAGATGTTGGTTTAGGCCGTATGCCGGAACCGGAAGAAATTGCAAGGCAAGTGGCGGGTTATTTCCATCAAGCCCAACGTGCGATTGCTGAAAAATTTGGGTTGTTGGCAGGTAAGCGAGTTGTGATTACTGCTGGACCAACACGTGAAGCGATTGATCCTGTTCGTTATATCTCAAATCATAGTACTGGAAAAATGGGCTTTGCTTTAGCGGCTGCATGTTATGCGGCGGGCGCAAAAGTGACTTTAATTGCTGGTCCTGTAAGTTTAGATACGCCAAATGGTGTTCAACGTGTAAATGTTGCATCTGCACGACAAATGTTAGATGTCAGCATGAGTTCACTTGAGACCGGATGTGACATTTTCATTGCTACAGCGGCAGTAGCTGATTATCGCGTTGCTGAAGTGGCTGAGCACAAGATTAAGAAAGCAGGGGATGAGCTGAATGTTTCCCTTGTAAAAAATCCGGATATTGTGGCAACTATTGCCGCTCAGGAAAAACGTCCATTTATGGTGGGCTTTGCTGCCGAAACGCAAAATGTCGAAGAATATGCAGCAGGGAAACTCGTTGCTAAAAAGCTAGATATGATTGCATGTAACGATGTTTCTCGTGCCGATATTGGTTTTGCTTCGGATGAAAATGCGATGACTGTTTTCTTTGCCCAAAGCTACCATATGAAAAAGCGTGAGTTAGAAAAAGCATCGAAGCAAGAAATTTCTCAACAATTGGTTGAAGCAATTTCGGATGCTTTACGCCGTAAATAAATTTTGCACCAAATAAAAAAAACCGCGAATAAATCGCGGTTTTTTTATAGTCTTATTTAGACAATCAAGGAATTTCATCTTCAAATTCAGGTTTAACCTGAACGATAAAGTCCTGACGGTTAAGACCACGCCACAATGCAAATGCTGTACCGATATAAATCGAAGAATAAGTACCGACAAAGACACCTACAAACATTGCAACAGAGAACCAGTGTAAGCCATCACCGCCTAAGAACATCATTGCAAGTACTACAAGCAATAATGTCATTGAGGTATGAATAGTACGACGTAAAGTCTCAGTTAAGGCAATATCCACGATTTCACGTGGAGTCGCGCCGCGAATTTTACGGAAGTTTTCACGTATACGGTCTGATACCACGATGTTATCGTTAAGCGAGAAGCCAATCACCGCGAGTACAGCAGCTAAAACTGTAAGGTCAAATGGCCATTGGAATAATGCAAAAGCACCAATAATGATGATGATGTCATGGAATAAAGACATTACAGCACCCATCGCGAGTTTAAACTCAAAGCGAATGGTCACGTAGATCAACATTAAGATAAGTGCAAGAGCAACCGCTCCAGCTGAACGAACATAAAGCTCATTACCCACTTGACCGCCTACAGAATCCACTTTATGAACTTCGGCAGCGTTATTTGGTAATTGCACAGCTTTGGTAATCGCGTTATTAAGATCTTCAACCTTAACTTCTTGTACCGGCATACGCACGAGTAAGTCTTTATTACTACCTAGCGTTTGTACTACGGCATCTTTAAAACCAGCTTTGTCGAGAGCCTGAATAACTTCAGACTGATTTGCTGGTTGCGCATAGTTAAGCTCGGCAGAAACACCACCTGTAAAGTCCAAACCTAAGTTAAGACCTTTAGTCGCGATAAAGAAAATACTCGCTAAAGTAATAAGGATCGAGAAGATTGCTGCTGGTTTAGCAATCTTCATGAACGGGATGATTTTTGCATCATCCGGACGACCATATTGTTTTGAAGGTTGTTGAGTCACTTTAGTCATCATAGATCTCCTTAAATGCTCAACTTTTTCAAATTACGGCGTTTGCCATAAATGATTTGTACAATTGCGCGTGTTACTGTAATTGCAGTAAACATCGAACATACGATACCAATCATTAATGTTACGGCGAAACCTTTAATCGGACCTGTACCAATTGCAAACAGAATGAATGCAACGAGGAACGTAGTTAAGTTCGAGTCAAAGATCGTGTTATAGGCTCGATCATAACCTGCCACAATGGCCTGTTTGGGTGAGGCACCCCAGAGCATTTCTTCTCGAATACGCTCACATATTAGTACGTTGGCATCGACCGCCATACCAATAGTAATAACGATACCGGCAATACCTGGTAAGGTGAGTGAAGCCCCTATCCAAGACATAACGGTTAAAATCATTGCCAAGTTAAATACAAGTGCAAAGTTCGCAATCAAGCCGAATACGCGGAAGAACACGACCATCCATATTGCAACGAGCAAGAAACCGATTTGAGTTGAGAGTACACCTTTATCGATGTTTTCTTGACCAAGGCTTGGACCAACCACACGTTCTTCAACGAAGTACATTGGCGCAGCTAAAGCACCAGCACGTAGCATCAATGCAAGTTCAGATGCTTCTTGAGGTGAACTTAAACCGGTAATACGGAAAGTTGAACCTAAAACAGCTTGAACTGTTGCAGCATTAATGACGACAGATTCGGTATATGGTGTACGAACTTCTGTTTGAGCACCAGTTTTTGGATCTGTAACATAGCTAATCTTTTGCTTGTTTTCGATGAACAATACCGCCATGCGTTTACCAACAGCATTACGGGTTGCATCTGACATGAGCTTACCACCAGCACTGTCGAGCGTAATATTTACTTCGGCACCGCCAGAGTCTTGGCTAAAGCCAGAACTTGCATTTTGAACACGTTCACCAGTCAAGATACGGTTACGTTGCAACAGAAGCTGACGACCGCTATCTAAAGATTGATAAGCAAAAACTTCTGTACCCGGAGGTAAAGGTTGACCGTTATATTTACCCGTATATGGGTCAATATATTGATCATTTAAGTCAGATACTAAACGGAATTCGAGGTTAGCAGTACGACCTAAAACACGTTTAGCTTCTGCTGTATCTTGAACACCCGGTAATTCAACGACAATGCGGTTGCTACCCTGACTTTGTACTAATGCTTCTGCAACACCAAGTTCGTTAATACGGTTACGTAGAGTTGTTAAGTTCTGATTGACTGCATATGCCTGAATTTCTTGACGACGTACATCAGTATAAGTGAGTTTTAAGGTAGAACCTGTCGTGCTCGCTAATGCCTGTTGGGTATATTCATTACCATTACGGCGTAAAAAATCCATTGCTGCATCACGATCAGCGTTGTCAGCAAATTGAACAGTGATCACATTATTATTTAACGCAAGGTTGTTAAATTTAATTTTGTTTTCACGGAACTGACGACGCAAATCAGTGGCAGAGGTTTCCATACGTTGGGAAATGGCTTTGTCCATATCTACTTCTAGCAAGAAGTGAACACCACCACGTAAGTCTAAACCAAGTTTCATTGGTTTAGCCCCAATTTTTTGCAACCATTCTGGTGTAGTTGGTGCAAGGTTTAGGGCAACAACGTATTGATCACCTAAGTCACGGCGTAATACTTCTTTTGCTTTTAACTGCGCTTCAGAAGAGCTGACACGCAAGAGAGCAGCATTATTTGTAAAAGTATTATCGTGGCTTGCAATATTTGCTGTTTTTAAAATTTGCTCTGCTTTTTGCACCACACTTTGATCAATTTGGGTACCAGCTTTGGCACCGGAAATTTGAACTGCGGGCTCATCCGGATATAGACTAGGCAGTGCGTATAATGTACTGACTACCAGAACAACCAGAATCAGTAAATATTTCCATGCAGGGTAACGCATTCGCTTTCTTCTTAAATGAAAAAGCCGTGCTAAAGCACGACTGTTTTATGATTAAAGGTTATTTAGAGTGCCTTCAGGTAATACAGAAATTACGCTGGCACGCTGAATTTTTACTTCTACACCACGGTTAAGTTCAACAACCGCATAGTCACCTTCAAGTTTGGTTACTTTGCCCATTAAACCGCCAGCAAAAACAACTTCGCTACCTACACCTAAGCTTTCGATTAAAGAACGGTGTTCTTTTGCGCGTTTTGCTTGAGGGCGCCAGATTAAGAAATAGAAGATTGCAACGAATACAACAATCATCAAAATGTTTGGCAAAAGACCAGGGCTTTGGGCTGCTGCTGGAGCTGCATGTGCAGTAGAAATGAACAAGCTCATTTTAATTTCCTAAAGTTAAAAAATATGAGTCAGATACCTGACATAATCCTAATTCGTTTTGCAATTTACCTTGTCTTGAGGTTGAGCGCAAATCTCGCTTATTCATCGATAGGGCAAGGTGGAACTTCTAATCCACGGCGGGCATAAAAGTCCTGAACAAATTCATCAAAAGTGCCATTATCTAATGCGTCACGCATACCTTCAGTTAAACGTTGGTAATAACGTAAGTTATGAATAGTACCGAGCATAGACGCCAACATCTCTCCACATTTTTCAAGGTGGAACAGATAAGCACGGGTAAAGTTCTTACATGTGTAGCAATCACAGTGTGGGTCAAGTGGTCCTTGGTCATGGCGATATCTACTATTACGAATACGTACCAGACCATCAGTGACAAAATAATGACCATTACGTGCATTACGTGTTGGCATTACGCAGTCAAACATATCGACACCACGGCGCACTGCTTCAACGATATCTTCTGGTTTACCTACGCCCATTAAATAGCGAGGTTTGTCATGTGGCATTTTGTTTGGAAGATAATCTAAAACTTTGATCATCTCTTCTTTTGGTTCACCTACAGATAAACCGCCAATTGCATAACCATCGAAACCAACTTCAAGAAGGCCATTTAAAGACTCATCACGTAAGTCTTCATACATACCGCCCTGAATAATGCCGAATAAGGCATTTTTATTTTTAAGCTCATCGTGGTGATGCGTTTTACAACGTTTTGCCCAGCGCAAAGAAAGCTGTAATGATTTTTGTGCTTCTTCATGTGTTGCAGGGTACGGTGTACATTCATCAAAAATCATGACGATGTCAGAGTTCAATACATGCTGAATTTCCATTGAAATTTCAGGCGATAAAAACACTTTTGAACCATCGATCGGAGAACGGAAAGTAACACCTTCTTCCTTAATTTTACGCATAGCGCCAAGACTAAATACTTGGAAGCCGCCAGAGTCAGTTAAAATTGGCTTATTCCATTTAATAAAGTCGTGCAATCCGCCGTGTTGCTTGATTACTTCAAGGCCCGGACGCAAATATAAATGGAAGGTATTACCTAAAATAATTTGTGCCTGAATATCTTCGATATCACGCGGCAACATGCCTTTGACTGTACCGTAAGTCCCCACTGGCATAAAAACAGGTGTTTCAACAACACCGTGTTCTAAAGTTAAACGACCACGACGGGCACGACCCGACTGACCTAATTTTTCAAACTTCATCTAAAAATCCTGAACAATAGCAAGCAATACCGTAGGGCAGTGCAAGGGCGAAAAAACAGTTCGCTGCTAAATAGGGGCTGTAACATTATGAGCTTTAAACGGGAAGACCAATTTAAAAACACAAATAGCCCTAAAAATAAGAGGGCTATTTTCCTTGATTCTGCCAAGTAGTTCTACTACTAAATGTAGCTGGCTATAAAATAGGTCAATTTTCCGATTGAATGACCACTTTTTTATTTAGACTAAAAGTTAGGTTTGTAGTCAAAATTGTCTGTAGCCAAATTATCGCGAAAAGGACGAATTGCTTTTTTAGATAACGTCATTGTATTGATCAGGTTATTTGGGAACACTTCAATCTGGTTGTTAAATACTTCGACATTGCGGTTAAAAATGCTGATTGCAGCGCCAACATTTTCGTTTTGTTCCTGAATATCATCCATCATTTTACTATAGAGTGTATCTGCTTTTAATTCAGGATAGTTTTCAACTACGACATTTAGGCTGCGGATCAGCTCTTTGCTCATTTTTTCAATCTGCTGTAATTGAGCAATATCAGTATGGTCGACATTTAAACTTAGAATTTGTTGACGTAAGGCAGTCACTTTTTCTAGAGTCGACTTCTCGAACTGAGTATATTGATTGAGAGTAGTTTCTAATGCTTCAAGTGTTTTTACTTTTTGGCGTTCGAAATTTGCAACCTCAGCCCAAGCGCGTTTGGTCGCGTTAAAATAACGCACAATGCTGTTACGAATGTGAATGCCCCATGCAATCAGTACAACGAATATCCCCAAGAAAATGAATAAACCTTTCATTTTCACTCCTCTTATTTTTATTCCCTCGTTGAGCCTTTTAACTTCTTATTTTTTATAAGTTGCCAGTTCAGCACTACGAGAGATTTATTTAATTAAATTAAGCATTAATTGTTGAAATTTTTCATATTGCGGCATGGTCATGGTACGTAAATGTCCACGTAATGCTGGAATATCATGAATTTCACTACGTTTGCTGGTGGTTTGAAAAAGATCTTGCTCACCGAGATAACATAATATTTGCTCTTCCTGATGATAAATTAAATCACCGGTAAAATGTTGAAAAAAATCATGAAGTTTTAAAGTTAAACTTGGACTAATTTCTTTAGCTAACTGGTGCTGGTCAGTACCGAAGATATTGAGCTTTTGGTTAATCAGAATATCAGTACTTTGCCATTCGCTTAAGTAGGGTGCAAAAAAGCGAGAACGTTGATTACTTACAGCAATACCTAAGGCTGGCATCTGAAAAATAAAAGCACCCCATAAGTCTTTATGAATCTCTTTTACTATTTTTTTATCGCTGTTTTGATCTTGAAGAATAGGTAAATTATTTACATAGTGGTATTTAAATAGCAGGACTTGATGATTTGTAATGCCATCATTCCATGTCACTGAAGCAAACTCTGTAATTTCATTCGCTTCATTGCCTCGATTAAACAATGGAAAATATTGTTTTAGTCTGCTCAAGACTAAAATGGGTTGGGCTTGAATTGGAAGATAAGCGGGTAAGTATTGAAACTGTAAGCCATAACGTAAAGCAGTCATACGCTTTTCTAAATAGTGAATGACTTCGGCTAGAGGTTTTTGCGGTTCATAGAGCAAATAGGCCAGAAAACCCGTTAAAAATGCCCATAACAGACTCCAAATATATTGAATATGAGGATGAAGAAAGTATCCAAATAATAAAGTCGTAATACTGCAAATACCTAACAAATGCGGTAATACATTAACAAAACGCAGGTTATGATCTTCACGCCATGGATGTAATGCGTTTAAGAGTTCTTGATCTGTTTGTGACTTTTGTCCCGCGTCCCAAAGTCGAGCAATATTACGAAAGACCTGTGTATTTTTTTTACGTCTTATATGAAGTGCTTGTTGTACGGTATCAATTGGCATGAAGGTAATGAGATGATTATCATAAAGTGCTAAACCTAGATTATCCTTTAAATTGAAAGAGATAAATAGAAATACCAAGACTATTTTTATTTTAATTATAGATGCTGGGTTAAACCTCAAATTAACTAATAAGATTTAACCCAGCTTTAATTTTTAAACTTCTAATTTATCAATCAGCATTGCATCGCCATAACTAAAGAAGCGATAGCGGTCTTTAACTGCATGTTCGTAAGCAGCCAAAATGTTGTCTCTATTTGACAATGCTGAAACTAACATGAGCAGGGTAGACTCAGGTAAATGGAAGTTGGTAATTAAACGGTCTACGATACAGAACTCATAACCCGGATAAATAAAGATTTGAGTATCACCAGTCCATGCTGCGATTTTTCCGCCATGCGCTTGGGCTGCACTTTCTAAAGCACGCGTTGCGGTTGTACCAACAGCAATTACTTTATTGCCACGTGCTTTAGTCGCTAAAATTAAATCAATGGTTTCTTGAGGAACATCACACCATTCACTGTGCATGACATGGTTGGTAATGTCATCAGTGCGTACAGGCATAAAAGTACCTGCACCGACGTGAAGAGTCACAAACGTTTTCTTAACCCCTTTTTGATCTAACTTTGCTAACAACTCTTCATCAAAGTGCAAGCTTGCCGTTGGTGCAGCCACACTGGCAATTTTTTCTGGGTTATGGAAAACCGTTTGATAGCGTTCAGTGTCAATTTCTTCTGCTTCACGGTTAAAGTAAGGCGGAATAGGTAACTGACCATATTGCTCAAGTACAGGTAAAATTGGCTGTGAAAACTCAACGACAAATAAGTTTTCGTGACGGCCTCGCACAATTACAGGAATATTGTCTGCACCGACAAAAAGCTCAGCTCCTGCTTTAGGCGAGTTACTCGCTTTAATATGGCAATACGCTGTGGTGTGGTTCAGCATACGCTCAACCAGAATCTCAATAGCCCCACCTGTGGCACGTTTTCCTTTAAGACGAGCCTTCATGACCTTGGTATCGTTGAGTACCAACAAATCACCTTCTTCAAACAGATCGATAATATCTGTGAACATGTGATCGTGATATTGACCCTTTGCGTCTAAATGCAATAAACGTGAAGCACTACGTGATTCGAGAGGGTAACGGGCAATAAGTTCATCGGGTAATTCAAAGGAAAAGTCAGACAGTTGCATATTTAGGAAAAAACACCGCAAAAATTGGGCCTAGTATAAACTTTTTCGCTTTTTTATGGCTGTGCTTCTGGCCTAAATTATGAAAAATGTTTAAATGATCTAAAAGTGAACGATAATATTCACTTAGGGTTTGACAAGTTTTACAAACGCGCTAATATACGCAACACAAACATACTTCCTCTCCCGAGGTGGTGAAATTGGTAGACGCGGCGGACTCAAAATCCGCTGTCAGAGATGACGTGTCGGTTCGAGTCCGACCCTCGGGACCAAGATTCAGAATCTTATGATTCTACAAAAACCCCTAAGCTAACGGCTTAGGGGTTTTTTGTTGGATAAAAAAGTTCATAGACTTCAAGAAATTGTGAACTACTTACTTTAGTTCTGACGGTTGGGTTTGAATCTTTTATACATTTAGAACTTAAAGATTTTTTTAATTTAAGAAGACTTTATTTAAATATGAAATGCATTTATTAAAGCTAAAATTTAAGTCGAAGCTAAGCTTTAATACTTATAAGAAGATTTAAGATAATTTTTACCTTTTTGAATCTCTATTTCTTATTACTTACAACTTCTCACCTTCAAATAATTGTTGTATTTTTCTAAAGCATACCCACTTTATGTATCTGAAAACCTTTAATTGAAACTTCACATTTCTATTTCGAAAAGAAAGTTGCTCTTTTAATGTACTGTGTTAAAGTTTGTATTAGATCATAATGATTATAAGTACATTTCTCAAAGAGCGGTTCCGACTAACAACGACAAAATCTGTGAGGCGGGCATGACACAGCGATTAGAACTACATCAGGTCGAGCAATTAAGTGCTTGTAGAATTTCACTATTACTTGGATTAAATGCCGAGCAGAACTACATTGAGCAATTTTTCCGGTTTAGTGTTCGCCTGTTGAAGTGTCAAAAAGCTTTGCTCACTTTTAATCAGGAACCTTATTTCTGGCATCATTGTCCTGAAGGCATGACTGCTATTTCATTTAAACCTTCAAGACACTTAAAACAATGTTTTGCTAAACAACAGGTGATTCATCACGATCATCCTTCTTATCAAAATTTAATCAACTATTTAAAAGAGCTAAATATTGAGTGTGGTCGTGCCTTAGCTGTCCATTTGGTGCAGCCTGACCAGACTTCTATGGGGTTTGCCGTTTTCTTTGATGACGGTGAAACCACTTTTGAAAATGATCAAATTCAGTTGTTGCTCGATTACTGTTCTAGTTTTATGCAACAAATCGAGTTGAAATTTAATTATGAAGAATTAAATGAACTCTATGAGCAACAAGTCGCCCTTAATTCGAGTAAAACAAAGTTCTTTTCTATTATTTCACATGATTTGCGGGCACCATTTCATGGCTTGTTAGGTTTCTCCGAAGTGTTGGCTAAAGAGCGTGAAACACTGGATGAATCGAGTATTCAAAATATTGCCGACTATTTATATGACACTTCTCAATCGACTTATAACTTACTGGAAAGTTTGCTGACATGGGCGATGGCAGAGGGTGGGCGTTTTGTTTATCACCCTATTAATTTCAAGCTTAGACAAGTGAGCAATATTGTCTGTGATGTGCTGCATACGTTGGCTTTAAAGAAAAATATTGAATTGGTAAATGCGGTTTCCGAAGATCTAAAAATCTATGCCGATATTAATATGATGACTTCGGTGATCCAAAACTTGGTCTCAAATGCATTGAAATTTACCGATGTTGATGGTTCTGGCAAAGTGTTCATTGAGGCGAAGCAAGCAGGCACAAATGTCGAAATCACTGTACGTGATACAGGTCTTGGCATGACCGAACAACAAATGGCAAATTTATTTCACCCACGCATTACAGCCAGCTTTAAAGGAACTGCAGGGGAAAAAGGTGCGGGCTTAGGATTGAGTCTCTGTAAGCGTTTTATTGAGATTAATCAGGGGCAAATTAGTGTGAGTTCCAAAGAAGGTGTAGGAACAACATTTAAAGTTTTATTACCTTCAGCTCAAGAAAGTCATGAGACGCTTATTGAGCATCATGATTCATCTGAAGCAAAATTGGTTTAATCCCTTTTCCTATTACTACGTGAACTGCTATAACTAAAAAGAGAGTCTGAGGAAAAGAGCTTTTTTATATGAATGCGGAGCAGTTACAAAAAACATTGCGTGCTAGTCAGTACGCGGAACAAGTTTTAGGGTTACATCAGGCTGTTTTAGAACAAGATTATCAAATAGATCAATTTGCTGCACCGCTCTCAATAGAACAAATTTACCAGCTTGTAGGCACCACGCTTGAAGGCATTGCCGATGAAACAACTTGGATGCGTGCGCTTCGTATATTACGCAGTCGTTTAATGTTTCGCTGGATTTGGCAAGATGCCAATCAGCTTACCGATGTTGTGACACTCACTCGTGAACTTTCTGACTTTGCCGATGCAAGTATTTGTGCAGCAAAGGCTTTTGCTCGTGTTGCACTTGTGGCTAAACACGGCGAACCATTAAGTTATTCAGGCAAAGTTCAAGATTTGATTGTGGTTGCCATGGGTAAGCTTGGGGCACAGGAATTAAATCTATCAAGTGATATTGACCTGATTTTTGCTTTTGATGAGCAAGGCGAAACCAATGGTCGCAAATGTATTGATGTACAGCAGTTCTGTATTTTGTGGGGACAAAAACTTATTTATTTACTCGAACATATCACCGCAGATGGTTTTGTGTTTCGAGTAGACATGCGCTTACGGCCTTGGGGAGATGGCTCGGCATTAGCGATTAGTCATGCAGCTTTAGAAAAATATTTAAGTCAGCATGGTCGTGAATGGGAACGTTATGCATGGATTAAGGCACGCGTTGTCACTGGGGGTAAAGAAGGGCAAGACTTATTAGAAATGACACGTCCTTTTGTATTCCGCCGTTATGTCGATTACACCGCTTTTGCTGCCATGCGTGATATGAAAGCGATGATTGAACGCGAAGTTTTACGTCGCCATATTGAGGATGATATTAAACTCGGGGCAGGTGGTATACGCGAAATTGAGTTTATTGTTCAGGTTTTTCAGCTGATTTACGGTGGTTCTAAACGTGAGTTACAAGACCGCCAGTGTTTGGTCAGTCTAGAGCATATTGGTGAGGCAGGCTTGTTGGAAAAACAGGCCGTATTAGAGCTTGAAGATGCTTACCTGTTTTTACGCCGTGTTGAACATGCAATTCAGGCTCTTAACGATCAGCAAACGCAATTATTACCCGAAGAAGCAGATTTACGACAACGCATTATAGATACCTTGGGTTTTACGAGTTGGAATGAATTTATTGATGTTCTTAACGAGAAACGCCAAAAAGTAAAAGTTCAATTTAAACAGCTGATTGAAGATACCAGCTCTAATGCTGCAACTGAGAACTTTGGACAGTTAGAGCAGCAGTTAGATGAAGTGTTAGATGATAATGCGAAAAATCTGATTCATGAGTTTTGGCATGGTCATGCACTTAAAAAACTTCCTTCAAATGCCGTGCAGCGTTTAAAAACCTTCTGGCCTCATTTGATTGAAGCGATTTTGCAGTCCGAACAACCACAAACTGCACTGTTACGTTTAATGCCGCTGATTGAGTCAGTCATGCGTCGAACAGTGTATTTGGTCATGTTGATTGAAAGTAAGGGCGCATTACAGCGCCTAGTGAAAATGGCGACAGTAAGCCCGTGGATTTGTGAAGAGCTGACTCAGTATCCAGTACTGTTGGATGAGTTCTTATCGATGGACTTTGAGTTACCAAAACGTAAGGACTTGGAAGATTCTTTACGTCAGCAATTGCTTCGTATTGAAATTGATCAGGTTGAAGATCAAATGCGGGTACTTCGCTTGTTTAAAAAGAGCAATGTGCTCACGGTCGCTGCAAGTGACGTCTTAGCTGAAAGCCCTCTTATGAAGGTGTCCGATGCATTAACGGATATCGCTGAAGTTAGTGTCAATGCAACTCTCCATTTAGCTTATCAGACCGTAGCAAAACGTCATGGTTACCCAAAGGATGTTGAGGGAAAACGTTGTTCTCTTGACTATAAAGCCTTTGCTGTCATTGGTTATGGCAAAGTGGGTGGCATTGAACTGGGCTATGGTTCTGACTTGGACCTTGTCTTTATTCATTATCTAGATGAACAAGCTGACACCGATGGAACTAAGGCTATTAGTGGGTTTGAGTTTGCCATGCGTGTCGCTCAAAAGTTCATGTCACTGATGACCACTCAAACGCTTGATGGTCGTGTCTATGAAATTGATACACGCTTGAGACCTTCTGGTGAGGCCGGTTTATTAGTGACCAGTCTAAAAGCCTATGAACACTATCAGTTGAAAAGTGCATGGCTTTGGGAGCATCAGGCATTAGTTCGTGCCCGCTCTATTGCTGGTGATGAAACGCTTTGCCAAAAATTTGAAATATTTCGCCGCGAGATATTGACTCAATCTAGAGATGAGGCTTATGTTCGTGAAGAAGTGTTGAAAATGCGTCAGAAAATGAAAGACCACCTAGGTTCGTCTTCTGAACAAAAAAAACATGGTATTTTTCATTTAAAACAGGACGCAGGTGGTATCGTAGATATCGAATTTATGGCACAGTATGCTGTACTTGCATGGAGCGGGACGAAACCCGATCTCGCCCATTATTCTGATAATGTAAGAATATTAGAAGATGCTGCTAAAGCAGACTGCTTATCCAGTGAAGATGCCACAGCATTAATTCGAGCCTATCTTAGTGAACGTGCCGAAAGCCACCGCTTAGCCCTTGCGAATCAATCCATGCAAGTCAGTGCAGCGGACTGGCGTAGTACCCGTGCGGTCGTTTGCAATTTATGGCAAAGATTAATAGACCCAACCGCCTCGGTTGAGTTGGATAGTGAATGATTTTATAACAATTTGGAGTGTTCCATGAATTTGGCTGATCGTGATGGTTTTATTTGGCAAGATGGACAATTAATTGATTGGCGTGATGCAAAGATTCACGTTTTAACCCATACACTACACTACAGTATGGGCGTATTTGAGGGTGTTCGTGCTTATGAAACTCCTAAGGGTACAGCAATTTTCCGTCTTCAAGACCACACAAAACGTTTGTTAAATTCAGCAAAAATTTATCAAATGAAAGTACCGTTTGACCAAGCAGCGCTTGAGCAAGCACAAATCGATGTTGTTCGTGAAAATAAATTAGCTTCTTGCTATTTACGTCCGCTTATTTGGATCGGTTCAGAAAAACTAGGCATTGCTGCAACAAATAACACTATTCATGCCGCAGTAGCAGCATGGGCGTGGGGCGCATACCTTGGTGATGAAGCAATGGCTAAAGGTATTCGCGTTAAAACTTCATCATTTACTCACCACCATCCAAACGTGACCATGTGTAAAGCAAAAGCATCTGGTAACTACACATTATCAATTCTTGCTCACCAAGAAGTTGCGCACTCTGGTTACGATGAAGCAATGCTTATGGACCCACAAGGTTATGTGTGCCAAGGTTCTGGTGAAAACGTATTCTTGATTAAAGATGGTGTTTTACATACTCCAGATATCGCTGGTGGTGCACTTGACGGTATTACACGTCAAACTGTGATGACGATTGCTAGAGATCTTGGTTACCAAGTTGTTGAGCGCCGTATTACACGTGACGAATTCTATATTGCCGATGAAGCATTCTTCACAGGTACTGCTGCTGAAGTTACACCAATCCGTGAATACGATGACCGTCAAATCGGTGCGGGTTGCCGTGGTCCAATTACCACTGAAATCCAAAAGACTTTCTTTGATGCAGTTCAAGGTAAAAATCCAAAATATGAACACTGGTTAACTTACGTAAAATAAGTTAATCCGTTAACATGAAAAGGCGAACATTGGTTTCGCCTTTTTATTTTTTAGTTAGGGAGCTTTTATGCATATTGTCTATGTCTCTGATGGTAAAGCAGGGCATCGTTCACAGGCTTTAGGCTTGTTTCAGGCAATGCAAAGACAGCAGGCAAATGCAACTTTTGAAGAAGTTTCTATTAATGACTTGCCTATTATTTCCTTAATTAAAGCGCTTTTCTCTTCAAAAAATTCTCTACTTCAGCAAGCACCCGATTTCATATTTGGTGTCGGGAGCCATACGCACTTTCGTGTCTGGTTGCTGGGTAAAATTTTTAAAAAGGCGAAGACTGTTATTTTAATGAAGCCAAATTTACCTATTGTTTGGTTTGACTATGCTGTGATTCCAGAGCATGACGGTATTCTTTCAAATGAGCGCGTTATTGTTACGCGTGGAGCATTGAATCCAATTCGTAATGAAAACCGACATCAGGCAGGCAGAATTTTAATTGCATTGGGTGGTTCATCTAAACGACATCAGTGGAACCATGAAAAAGTATTATTAAGTGTCCAAAAAATTGTTGAGTGTAATTCAAATTCTGAGATTATCCTGACCACCTCACGTCGTACTCCTGTAGGTTTCATTGATATTTTAAAACAACAAAGCTTTACTAAGTGTTTGCAGATATGTCCGGTTGAGCAAACTCCTCAAGGCTGGATTTTTGAGGAAATGCAAAAGGCAGAAGCTGTGTGGGTAACCGAAGATAGTGTTTCTATGATTTATGAGGCACTTACTGCAGGTTGTCGCGTAGGGGTCATAGCAATCGATCGGTTGAAAGACGATAGAATTACGCACTCGATTGATCAAATGATAGAATCACAACTAATCTCACAGAATACTTGTGTCGTACAGTTACCACAACCTTATGCTTTTAAAGAAGCAGACCGTGTGGCAACATATCTTTTAGCGAAATAATGAGTTTGGCATTGTGATTTATATCCTGATTTTAGTGGTTTTGCTTACCGTGTTATTTAGCTATAAGTATGCGTGGTGGAAGCCAGCAGTGGATTGGAATCGACCACGTGTATTGATGTATCACATGGTACGAGATCATATTAATGGTGCCAAATTTAATAAGCTTCGGGTCAAGCCCGCTGAGTTTGAAAAGCAAGTTGCTTGGATGAAAGCGCAAGGCTTCCATTTTGTAACGATGCACGAATTGCAAGAGAACTGGGGAAAGCACCCAGCCAAAACAGTTGCCATTACTTTTGATGATGGTTATTTAGACAACTTGCAAATTGCTTATCCCATTTTAGAAAAATATCAGGCCAAGGCAACCATATATGTGGTGGTTGATCGTCATGATCGTGATTGGTCAACTTATAAAAAAGAACATCATAATAGTGGTGAACTCATGCTTGAAGCTAAGTTGAATGATGCTCAAGTCAAGCAACTGGCAGATAGCGAACTGATTGAAATTGGTTCACATACGGTAACGCATGCTAATTTAAACAAACTGGATGATACGGATTGTTTAAAAGAACTAACTGATTCAAAGCAGTGGCTTGAACAACTGATAGAAAAGCCAGTAACCAGTTTTGCTTATCCATTTGGTATTTACTCAGACCGAGATGTTAAACTGGCAAAACTGTCAGGGTATAGTAATGCAGTGACCACAATGGAAGGCATTGATGGTGAACAGCCGGACTTTATGCAACTACAACGTATTAAGATCAGCGGAAAAGATTCATTATTTGCCGTCAAGCTTCGTTTAAAACTTGGTACGCGTGAGGGCTAATCATGAAAATTACGCTTGTGATGGCAAGTGATGAGGAAGGTGGTCTAGAAAAACATGTACTTGAGCTAGCTGCTGGTTTATCACAAGCACATGAAGTTTCTTTAATTGCACATCAGAAATATCAAAGTCAAGTGGAAAGTTCGGTAAACTTTGTTGCTTTTGATATGAGTGGCAGTCGTTATAATCCGTGGACGAAATATCTGCTTAAAAAAACAATATTGGGGACAGAACCACAAGTGGTACATGCTCATGCTTCTAAAACGGCCAAACTGTTGCAAGGCATGATTGCAGGTTTTGATTTCCCTTGTGTGGTGACTATCCATGGTGTAAAGAAAAAGATTGATTCTTACTTGGCATTCGATCATATCATTTGTGTGAGTAAGCGACTTGCGCAGATTGTGGGGCAGCCGGAAAAACTAAGTGTGGTCTATAATGGTATTTCTTTGAATATGCCTGCTCAATCATTTGTAAAAAATAGAAAATTTATTGCCATTGGGCGTTTAAATGAAGTGAAAGGTTTCGATCTTTTACTGGCTGCTTGGCGGAACATTTCACACCAATTAACTATTGTTGGTGATGGTGAAGAACGAGAGAAGCTAGAGCAATTGATTCAAGACTACCAATTAGCTGATCGGGTTCACTTATATGGGTATAGTGGCAATATTCACCCTTTGATTACAGACCATGAGGCCTTGATTGTGTCGTCCTTGCGTGAAGGGGGGCCGTATACACTTGCTGAAAGTTTATTGCTTCAACGTCCTGTGTTAGGGACTGATGTCGGAATGATGGCTGAGTTTATTCCTGTTGAGTTTCTATGTGAACCAAATAATATTGAAGCATTGCAACAAGTGATTCAAAACTATTTGGATGTGGTAGCCCCTGAAGCAAGTTTTAAACAGGCTTATGCCTTGGCACAAGAACAATTGACTTTTACGAAAATGATTGATTATACGGTCCAAGTCTATCAATCATTGCTTTCCGCATAGGATGATAGATTAATGGCACAACAAAAACCTTTTATCCTAGCTTTGACCGATGGTAAAGCAGGCCATGAAACTCAAACTCAAGGAATAGTGCAACTACTGAATCAACAGCAAGAGTATCAGGTCGAATGGGTTCAATTAAATCTACCTAAAAAATGGTTGTATCGTGTTCTGAAGTTACTGATCAAGTTTTCAATAAATACACAGTGGTTACGTTATTTTTTTGATGCCCAAACCTTAAGAGCATTAGAGCAGAAACAGGTTGCTTATATTATATCGGCAGGGGGAAACACTCTACTTGCCAATCTACTGCTCAAACAACATTTACACAAAGATCAGTCTGTGAAAAATTTGGTCGCGGGTTCATTACGGGGGATTCGCGCTGACTTGTTTGATGTGGTATTTACTATTCATGAACAACAAGCTGTTTTGCCTCATTATTTTTACTATCCAATTGCACCGAATAAAATGAGTGCTTTACCTCTAACACGCGAACAGGCCCTAGAACATTTGGGTATTCAAAATGCTGAACAAACGATTACAATTTTGATTGGTGCTGACACTAAAACAGTAAAGATTGGTGAGGCGGCACAATGGGCAAATGTTTTACAGCAAGTTCGAAAGCAATATCCTACAGCGAGATTGTTACTGACGACATCACGAAGAACATCGGTTACTTTTGAAAAAGAATTGCAGAAACTTGCCGAGCAGTATGGTATTTTTCAGCCCTATGACCAGTTAACATGGGTAGCACAAGGGCAAAGTTGTGATATTAAGGATTATATTAAAGCAGCTGATTGGGTGTTAGCTAGTCAGGATTCAACTTCGATGATCGCCGAAGTTATAATGTCTGGCTGTCCATTAGTAATTTTCTATAATGAAAATGCTATGCATGATGAGGATATCAAAAAGCAGCTATTCTTTTTGAAAAAGAAATTATGGATTGCATTATTTGATCAGTTTACAGTACAAAATTTTGATCAAATGCTGCAAGATCTGGAGATGAAAGACCATGCAAAAGAGATTTTTTTCAAACTAAGGAGAAATTTATCTAGTCATAGAATTTAATTAGTATTTTCAAATGTTATTATTTAATAAGTAATTTTAATTTAAGCGAATGTTGTTATGAAAGTTATAAATACTGTTTATGGGGATGCAACGGGTGGTCGTTGGCAAGCCATGTTGAATATATCTGATACATTGGAAGTGAATGGTCATCAGGTTATTCTGCTGCGTGGTGAGGAAAATAAACACCTTAGTAGTGGTTCACGTCCAATTTATGTCATTCCTAATACTGGTTTTTATAGTATCAATGCCGCTTTAAAAGTTAGAAATTTTTTACAAGAACAACAACCAGATGTAATTATTGCACATAGCGGAAAAGCTGTCTGGCTATTTAAAAATGCTCAGATCGGTATGTCAAGAAAGATACCTGTTATTGCTGTGAACCATAGCCATAATGTAAAAAGGTCAGTCAGAGCTGATGCATTTATTCATATCACACCTCATATTCAAGAGTTAGTGAAATCTCTATTAACAGCGAAGCAAAAAACAACAAAAATGCATCGGGTGATTTCTAATCTGATACATCTGCCAGAGAAACCGGCACTTCCTCAACCTTTACGAAACCCCGTTACTATAGCAATGTTAACCCGCATGATTCCAAATAAGGGTGTCCATGTCCTGATTGAAGCTATTCACTTATTGAATCAAAAAAATATTCAGATTAAAGCAATACTTGCTGGTGATGGAGAAAATAAAGCTGAATATGAAAAAATGGTTCAGGATTTCTGTATTGAACATTTGGTTCAATTTCCTGGATGGGTAAACGCGCAGCAAAAAATCGAGATTTACCATGCAGCAGATATGATAGCAATTCCTTCTCTAAATGATATTCAGCCACTTGGAATACTTGATGCTTTTGGTTGGGGAAAGGTTGTGTTGAGTAGTGATCATGTTGGCCCTTTACAAGTATGCAAGCATCGTGAAAATGCCTGGGTTACCAAAGTAGGTGATTCTCAGGATTTAGCAAATGGAATTGAATATCTAATTAGAAACCCAGATTTTGCGTTACAGCTCGCACAGCAAGCCAAGAAGGAAGCATTAGAAAAGTATTGCTTTGAACAAATTGCAAAAGAGCACAATAATTTTATCCATGATGTTTATCATTACTATAACTAGTTGATTAGATGTATTAACTATTTTTGAAAGATATTAGAGTGAGTGCAAAAAATCTTAAATAAAGATATTTAATCAATTCAGAAGGGTGACCGCGTAATATCTATTAACATTAGCAAACTTACTCTGTAGATGCCTGTTACCGATATACTCCATTGTATAAAAGTAAGTATATACAAAATGGAGTGAGTTAAGCTAATTATGAGCTGATAATTTTTTAACTGTTAATTGAAATGGTAATTATGTTGATTTTAAGGCATAAAGTAAAAATAATTAAGTTTTTTACTAGATATGAGTATATTAAATGCAGCCTTTAGTTTCGGTAATTATACCTTGCTATAATCATCGCCAGTATATTCTTGATACTATCAAGTCTGTTATAAATCAAACTTATAAAGCTATTGAACTCATCGTTATTGATGATGGTTCAAAAGATGATTCATTTGAGGAAATAAAAAAAATAGAGTCAGAATGTCGAGAAAGATTTAAACGGTTCGAATGTTACACACGTGAAAATAGAGGTCTGAGTGCGACACTAAATGAAGCAATACAATGGTGTCAGGGAAAATATGTATCTCTGATTGCGTCAGATGACATAATGTTCCCTGAGAAAACATCCAGACAAGTCGAATACCTTGAAAATAATCCTGTTATTGGAGTATTTGGTGCAGTAGCAATTATTGATGCAAGTGGAAATGCAGTTACTAAGAGAATCTCTAATAAGACATCATTTTCATTTGAAGATATTATTCTAAATAAGCATGATTTGCCTGCATGTACACAAATGCTTCGTTTAAGTACTTTAAAAGATGTAAATGGGTATGATGAAAGTATAAAAATTGAAGATTGGTACTTGTGGTTAAAGCTAACAAAGGATGACGAAAGACTCGACTATATACCGGAAGTCTTTTGTGGTTACAGAGTACATGACTCTAACTTTTCTCATAATCATTTAGCAATGTATAATGATATGAAAAAAATTATACAAGACTATAAATTTCATTTTTTATATCCTCTGGCTGAATATAAAATTAATAGACAAATAACAAAAGCACTTTTTAAAATAAATAAATCTTTTTCTGAATATATATGGCTAAGAGTAAGTAACTGGTTTAGATATTATTTATTGAAGTCGAAAATCTGTAAATGAAGAAAATACTTTTTATTGTTGATAACTTAGGTAAGGGTGGTGCTCAAAGCATTACATGTGCTCTGGCAAATTTTTTAAGCCGTTCTTCATTAATTAAAGTCACAGTTTGTGCACTTGATAATACGAATCAGGAATGTCATCTTGAACCATCAGTTGAACTTATTAGTTTAAATATTCGCCATGATTTTTCTTATGGTAAATTGTGGAAAAGAAAAACTTTAACAAAAGCTGAACAGGTTATGGTTGAAGAAAAAATTAATATCAGCTCTTATAATTTAATTATTTTAGGATTTCACAATGGATATTATCTTTATGATTATCTTAGACAAAAAGATAAAATCTGGTTTTGGGTACATGGGGAGATATTAGAGAGAAGAACTTTTAAGGATATTGGGGGGCAGTTGCGTAGTTATTTACGTTACGAACGTCATAAAATTTATTTCAAACAATTGCTCAATGGGAAAAGAATTGTTATTGTCAGTAAGCATCTCGAAGAAGCATATAAAAAGATCCTAGAATCATCAGAGTTTGTAACAATTCCAAATGGTATTGAATTACCAGAAAACACAAACCGTTTTAATTCAAAAAAGTGGGATGCTTTATTTTTAGGACGTTTAGTGAATCTTAAGCAGGTTGATCATATTATTAAGGCGTTCTATAAAGCAAACGTGAGCGGAAAACTTGGAATACTAGGTGATGGTCCTGAAATTTTACCTTTAAAAAATTTAGCGAATAAATTAAATATACAAAATCGTGTAGATTTCCTTGGTTGGTCCAGTAGTCCGCAAGATTTCATATGTCAATCTCGGTGTGTTGTTATGAGCTCATCAAGTGAGGGAAGCCCGATATCTTTATTACAAGCTTTGAGTTTGGATGTACCAATAGTAAGTTATAACTCAAGTAGTAGTATTGCATTACTCTTTAATAATCCGATTATGAATCGTTATCTAATTCCAAAAAATGACATAGAGAAGTTAGCCATTGCTTTAAAAGAATGCATTAATCATCCTTATGACATACCTAAAGAAGTCAAAAGTATTATAGATATGGAAACGATGGCTAAGACTTTCATAAACTTGATTCAAGATTAACTTTATGAATTTTATTTATGGTCCGCATTACCTTTAAGTACCATATAAATTAGGGCAACAAAGATAAGTAATGCACCGACTAAACTACTTACACAGAAATAAAGAATACGTTGGTTCGTCGTGAGATTAAATAATTCATTCGCAAGGATGTAGCGCATGAAAAACCATTGTGCGAGGGAGAATACAATCACGACTAAAGCATGTCGACGTACATCAGGACGCATAGCCATAAAGCTGACCTCTAAATTAAAAGCTCCTTATTATGCCACTGACTAGCTTATTCGCAAAGCATAGCTTAGGTAAGTCGAATATATATCTTATTTCTCAATAAAAAAACCCTGCAATAGCAGGGTTTTTTATTAAAGAGCAATTAAGCTTCTTTCTTTTGTTGTTCACGTAAGCGGATGCCCAAGTCACGAAGTTGGTTTGCTTCAACAGGAGCAGGTGCTTGAGTAAGTGGACATTCAGCAGTTTTCGTTTTAGGGAATGCAATAACGTCACGAATTGAAGTCGCGCCAGTCATAAGCATTACTAAACGGTCAAGACCAAATGCCAAACCACCGTGAGGAGGGGCGCCATAACGAAGTGCGTTAAGCAAGAAGCTGAATTTCTCTTCTGCTTCTTCATCAGAAATACCAAGCGCTTCAAAAATCGCTTTTTGCATTTCTAATGTGTAAATACGAAGAGAACCGCCACCAACTTCAGTACCATTCAATACCATGTCATAAGCAACAGAAAGTGCTTCGCCTGGATTGCTCTTCACGTCTTCTACGCTAGATTTAGGTAGTGTGAATGGGTGGTGAACAGAAGTCCATTTGCCATCGTCAGTTTCTTCAAACATTGGGAAGTCAACAACCCAAAGTGGAGCCCACTCACAAGTTGCAAGGTTCAAGTCATGACCGATCTTGACACGAAGTGCACCCATAGCATCGTTTACAACTTTGGCTTTATCAGCACCGAAGAATACGATATCGCCATTCTCTGCACCAACACGCTCAAGTAACTTCATTACGATTGGTTCAATGAATTTAACGATAGGAGATTGAAGACCTTCAATTCCTTTTTCGATTTCATTGACTTTGATGTACGCCAAACCTTTCGCACCGTAGATGCCAACAAATTTAGTGTATTCATCAATTTGGCTACGAGTTAATGAACCTGCACCAGGTACACGAAGTGCTGCAATACGACCTTTAGGGTCTTTTGCAGGACCAGCAAATACTTTGAACTCAACTTCTTGCATTAAATCTGCAACGTCAACGAGTTTCAATGGAATACGCAAATCTGGTTTATCAGATGCATAGTCACGCATCGCTTCGCTATATGGCATGCGGCGGAACTTTTCAAATTTTACGCCAAGCAAGTCATTAAATAGTTTAACAGTCATGCCTTCCATCAAATCCATGATTTCATCGTCATTTAAGAACGATGTTTCAATGTCGATTTGAGTGAATTCTGGCTGACGGTCAGCACGTAAGTCTTCATCACGGAAACATTTCGCGATTTGGTAGTAACGATCGATACCACCAACCATCAATAATTGTTTAAACAATTGAGGTGATTGTGGAAGTGCGTAGAAGCTACCATTTTGTACGCGACTTGGTACTAAATAGTCACGTGCACCTTCAGGAGTTGCACGAGTTAAAATCGGAGTTTCAACGTCTAAGAAACCGTGATCATCTAAATAGTTACGGATCAAGTTAGTTACTTTAGAACGGAAACGTAAACGCTCTAACATTTCAGGACGGCGAATGTCCAAGAAACGATATTTTAAACGGTGTTCTTCTGACACGTTAATCGTGTCATCATTTAATGGGAATGGAGGAGTTTCAGAAGCAGCAAGAACTTCGATTTCTTTGCCTAAAACTTCGATTTGACCACTCACCATATTTGGGTTTTCAGTACCTTCATAACGGCGACGAACACGACCTGTAATTTTTAATACATATTCAGAACGTGCTTTATCTGCAGTTGCAAATGCTTCTGGAGTATCTGGGTCAATAACCACTTGAACGAGACCATCACGGTCACGCATATCAAGGAAAATAACACCGCCATGGTCACGGCGACGATGTACCCAACCGCATAATGTAACGGTTTGGTCGATTTGGGCTTCAGTTAAAGAGCCACAGTAATGAGTTCGCATCATGATGAAGATTATCCAAACTATATTGGCTGAAAAGACGGATGCGTAAACCGCGCACCGTCAAAAAAGTAAGTTTTCGATTATGCCCTGTTGAATGGCATGCCACAAGAACTAGACCAAAAAACAGCTATAATTTAGCTAAAAATGAGCAATTTGGCAGCAAGTTTACCCTTTAGCCCATTCTTTGTTGTCGATCTAAAAACAGGAATAATAAGCACCCTAAACTAAAAGTGCTTAACCAGCCTTGCATGAATTCATTAATAGATCGACCTGTAAAGTAATAGGTGTCGGTATGCCAAACCTCATGAGGAATGTAACGGGCATAATCCCAAAGTGAAAATAAGCCCAAAAGGGTAGATAAAATAAACAGAGACCATGCAAAAATTTTAATTTTATGACTTATTTTCCAGTGCTGTTTATGTTTTTGATAGTAATGAATACTCATCCAGCCTAAAAAAGGTAATGCTAGAGCAGAAGAACCGAGTTGAAGTAGTCGATGCAAAGGATAGGGACGACCAAAGAAATGAACCTTTTGGGATAAAAAATCTTGGAAGATAAAAGTTCGAAAGTCAGAATGAGTAAGACCATCCCAAATGAGATGAGTGGCAATACCGATAATGAGTGCAAATATAATTCCAATTAAAAAGTAGATAAAACGTTTAAAAGAATCTAATTTCAAATCATGCTGAATACCAAAAAAACGGTAAACCACAGGTCGATAAAGTAAATACCAAATGACGCAAAACAATAAACCTAATGCAAGGTTTGGGTAAAGCAAACCCTTCCATTGATGAGTCAGCATACCTGACTGAACTGTAAATAAGCGGTAAAGGTCAGGTGTCATGCTGCCAATAGCTAGGGCAGCAACAGGCAAAGTGTTTCGACTTAGTTTAGCAATCGGTGGAGCAAGAACAGCATGAGAGATTGTAAAAGGCATTGGAAAACGAAGCTTCTCACATCATCAAAACAACGAGTCTAACGAAACATGCCTTTGGTTAATGTTTTTTATTGCAAAACATTTGGAATGTTATAATATAACGTAAAAAATATGGGGCATTGACTATGCAGCTCAAAACACAGCTTTTTGTTCTCTCATTATTATCACTTTCTATTCAGCAAGTGATGGCAGCGGATGACACAAATACTAAGGAAGAGAAACCTGCCGAATTGGCAACAATTACGGTTAAAGCAGAACCCACAGCACCAGCCAATAATACGTCTTTAGCAGAAGGTGCAACGAGTATTGGTAATGCCTTAAATGGTCAGGCAGGGGTTTATTCAGCTCAATATACAGGAGGGGCGAGCCGTCCTGTCATTCGTGGTCAAGACGGTACACGTGTCAAGATCGTACAAAACGGTGGAGATGTAATGGATGTTTCATCTGTATCGCCAGACCATGCCGTTACGGTTGATCCAAACTCTGCCCAAGATATTCAGATATTAAATGGTGCTGAAGCATTATTATATGGTGCAGGCTCTGTGGGGGGACTGGTAAATGTTGTTGATGAAAAAATTCCAACCAGCATGCCAGACAAGGGCTATCAAGGAAAAGCCGGTGTCCGCTACAACTCAGGTAGTGATGAGCTACTATATTCAGGGCAAGCGACAGTCGGTTTAGGGGACCATGTTGCGCTACGTGTCGGTGGTTTAAAGCGCGATGCGAATGACTATATTTTGCCTAGAGATTTACAAACAGACGAGCGTCGTCAGGATAGCACTTTTGCCGACTCTAAAAATTATAATGCTGGATTATCTTGGATTGGGGATCGTGGTTTTATCGGTGCTTCATTTAGCCAGCGTCATGATCAATATGGTATTCCTGCCGATAATGAGCTTTTTGGTTCATGTGAACGTGATGGCTTGCACCTTGTGTGTGGAACTGAAGACCCATCAACCGATCATGAGCATGAGCACGAACATGATGCCTCATGGATTAATCTCAAAGAAAAGCGTTACGATTTAAAAGGTGAGTTAAGAGACCCGTTTGCAGGTTTTGCTAAAGTTGCAGCGCAAGCAAGCTATACCGATTATCAACATGAAGAAATGCATAATACTGATGTCGGAACAACTTTTAAAAGCAAAGGGATTGATAGCCGAGTTACATTAGAAAATAATGCTTGGGCGGGTTGGACAGGACAAATTGGCGCGCAATATACCCAACAAAAACTGAATATTGTTGGTGATGAGTCGATTATGGATCCAAGCAAAACCCAACGTTATAGCGTATTTGGTTTGCAACAAAAACAAATCAATAACGTCAATCTTGCAGTTTCTTCGCGTATTGATCATCAAACTATCGACATTGAGTCAGATCAAAAGAATTACACGGGTACTGGATATTCGGTTGCTGGTACAGCAAGCTGGGAATTTATTCCGCAATACAAATTGTCCCTCACAACATCACACCAAGAACGTTTGCCATTTGCTCAAGAGTTGTATTCGGACGGTGTGCATATGGCGACCAATACTTATGAGTTGGGTAATGATGACCTGAAGAAAGAGCGCTCAAATAATGTTGAGTTAGGTTTGCACTTTAATAATGATCTTTTGAAATACAACGTAAGCGTGTTCCATAACCGTTTTGATAATTTCATTTATGCTAATACATTGGATGATTTCCAAGGCTTCCGTCTTATTCAATATAGTCAAGATGCAGCTAAGTTCTATGGTGTCGATGCTGACCTAAGCTACCAAATTTCACCTGTATATAATTTAGGGCTATTTGGTGATTATGTTCGCGGCAAAATTGATAATGAAAATGCACCACGTATTCCGGGTGGGCGTTTAGGTACTAAAGTTAAAGCAGATTTTGGTGATGGATGGGATGGTTCTGCCGAGTATTATCATGTATTCAAACAAGATGATATTGCTAATTATGAAACCAAAGGGCAGAGCTATAACATGCTGAATTTAGGCGTTGGTTATAACGGCAAATATAGCAATATTGGTGATTATCGAGTGTTCTTGAATGCCAACAACTTGCTTGATAGCCGAATTTATCAACATGAGTCTTTCCTTGCAAATGTTCCACAAGTCGGACGTAATTTTACTGTCGGTGTAAACTTTAGTTTCTAAGGCCTAACACGAAACTAAACTTGAAAAATCAAGCTAAAAGACCTAATTTGGAATGATCAAGTTAGGTCTTTTTTATGCGTATTTTTCAGCGAATTCATCAAAAAATAAATTGGTCAGGGCGTCGTTATATGGCGGTATTACTTTGCGTTGTTGCTATTGCATATATTGCATCGGCAATTTACCACACAGTAAAACCATTACCACAGGGCATTAACTTTAGTGGCAAGCTTAGACATGCCGATGTCAAATTTTTAGCAGATAAAACTTATCTGGATGCCAATGGTCAACAGAAGCTTGATCAACATATTTTTGATGAAATTTTAAAAATGATTGATGAGGCAAAGACTACTATTGTGGTCGATATGTTTTTATTTAATTCAGAGGTGGGTGATTCAAAAATAAAGCAAAGACCATTGATGCAGGAACTTACTAATGCGTTGATTAGTAAAAAAAGACAAAACCGTCAAATCCAGATTGTATTAATTACTGACCCGATTAACTCAGTTTATGGCGGTTTAAGTCCGGAGCATTATCGGCAATTACGACAAGCCGGTGTTGATGTTATCGAAACGAATCTGGCACCTTTACGTGCTTCAAATCCACTTTGGTCTGGTTTTTGGTATATTTGTTGCCAAAATATCGGAAATAATCCAGACAAAGGTTGGTTACCCAATCCTTTTGGTAATGAAAAAATTACATTACGCAGTTATCTGAACCTATTTAATTTTAAAGCGAATCACCGTAAAACCTTGGTTGTTGATACTGACGTTGGTTGGAAATCATTGGTCACCTCAGCAAATCCACACGATGGTAGTTCGAGACACTCTAATGTGGCGTTGGTTGTAACAGGAGCCACAGCTACTGATATTCTTCAAACAGAAGCTGCTGTTGCGCAGATGTCTGGAAGTAGCTCACCATCACTCATTTTAGGTGACTTCGAAAAAGATATAACCAAGCCTCAGGTTCAAGTGTTAACTGAGGGCGCAATCTATGAATCTGTACTGAAACTAATTAATTCGGCTAAACCCAAAGAACATCTCGATCTAAGTATGTTCTATCTATCTGAACGCAAGATTATTCAAGCTCTAAAAAATGCTCAAGCGCGAGGGGTTATTGTTCGTGTTTTACTCGATCCAAATAAAGATGCATTTGGAAGACAAAAGAATGGTATTCCAAACCGTCAGGTTGCTTCAGAACTACATGCTGCTGGTATACCAATTCGCTGGTGTGACACGCATGGTGAACAGAACCATAGCAAAATGATTGTGAAATATAACGACCAGCAAGCTGAGTTGATTGTAGGTTCTGCCAATTTCACTGCTCGTAATTTAAAAAATTACAACCTTGAAACGGATATGTTGGTTATAGGCAAAGTTCAAGATCAAGTTTTTAAAGATGCTCAGGATTACTTCAATACTTCTTGGTCAAATCTACAAGGTAGACAGATGAGCGTCGATTATGCGAAGTATGCAGACGAGTCTAAAGTGAAGTATTGGATTTATCGCTTTATGGAATGGTCAGGGTTATCCACTTTCTAATTCTATTTTTTATATAAACTTTGAGCTTATCCGTTGCCGTGATTTTGTACAAAATTGGAAAGATAATTGGCGACATGGATGTCGCCGTTTCACTGTGTTGCAGGGAAGCAACATCAGTGAAACAAAGGTTTTTGTCACTTTTGACCTCTCAAAAGTGAGGCATTAGCCTATACAAAAGATATTAGAACATCACTGTAAGTAAAGGCTGTGCTATAAGTCCGATGATTTAAGGTGCTGGCGGAATCAATTGATCCAAAGCCTTATCATCTAACTTTTCTATTTCACTCAAATCAGTCTTAATCTTCCACTGCGATTCATCATCTACCGGATTAGGTAAACGTGCTTCAAGCCAATCACATACGGCATCAGGGTTAAACTCAGGATGATTACATTGAATAATCCATGACAAAAAGTCTTTTGCTTCGCCATTCATATAAGGCGGTGGTGACACTGGAAAAAATAACGTAGGTAGACGTTCATTCGTCGATAGATAGTTTAAAACATGGCCGAGTTCTTGCACGGTTTGCCATGCAAGTGGGTGTTCTACATCAATACTGAACTTAAACCACCAAGCGTGTTCGCCATCTGCTCCATGCGCCATAATACGGGCTTCTTGTACACTTGGAACTTTGCAGAAAAATTGATGAAGACGTTCAAAACTGATTTCAGACACAGCAATTGACCTAGCTTAGAAAATGCTAATGGTAGCACAGATACAGATTCTTCATATTTTCTTTATAGTCATTACAAACAATATCAATCAAGCCGGTTTTATTCATGGTTTCTCCTTGACTCTCTTTTAATCTAGCTCTATATCAAGACAAAAGGGATGCACCATGAAAAAGCCAATCGTTCTTGTACTTTCAACTTTAATGTTGGGTATGTCTGCTACTGCGATGGCGGATTCAAATAATCGCTGGGATAACTATCACGGTAAAGACTATCGACATTATGAACAACGCTATGATCATCGTTATGATCGACGCGATGACCATAGACCACCGGTTTGGTCAAATGCAAACCGTGGGCATGAATATGTTGTGTTCAAGCGAGGGGAGCGTATTCCTGTAGAATACCGTGATAACCGTTATTTTGTTTCGGACTGGCGTGCCCATCGTTTATATGAACCACCACGTGGATATCACTGGGTGAAAACACCGAATCAATATTTATTAGTTGATTCACATCACCAAGTTTATCGTGTGCGTTAAAACTAAAATATAAAAATAAAAAGGCCTCAATATTGAGGCCTTTTTTATGCTAATTCATCATCTTGTGGTTGAGGAGTTTTTAAAGAGTTGGGTGTTTTTGAATGCTTTTCTTTCATTACAGATGGGTAGTGCCAAGAAGCAAAACGAACCACTAAAATTGAAATCGCTAAAATTAAAATTGAACCGGTAATAATCACTTGATCGATATCTGCTTTATGGTCATGTTGAATATCTGAAATCAGTAAACGCGTTAAGGCTGTAATCGCTACATAAATAAGAAAACGTACAGGCATGTGATTGGTTTTAAAATAAATACCGACCATTGCGCCGAGTTCTAGGTAAATAAATAACAATAAGATGTCATCGATTGATGCATACTTTTTGACAGTTAAAATTTCATAAACTGTATGTGCTGCTGACCATGCCACCATACAACCGATAATGAATAAAGCCAAATAATGAAAAGCTTCAACGGCATAGTGACCAAACCGGTCGAGCGTTTTTTCAAACTTTTTCGGATCAGGCATAGTAAAATCTTTTTAATATGAGTATGCCTAGAAAATAAACAAATTTTATGCCAATAGAAATAGTAAATACAAAATAAAAAACGCCTGATTACTCAGGCGTTTTTTATAAAAATCTTAATTATGCTTGGTTTGTAAAGTAGTCTTCACTAAAGCCCATAATTAAGTCTGAACCAGCTTTGATTTTAGCAATACGTGCATCAATATCTGGCAAGATACGTTCAACAAAGTATTGAGCTAAAGCAAGTTTGTTTTGGTAGAAATCACCAGATTTATCTTTAGCAGCAGCTGCAATTTTTGCAAACATATAGGAGAAGCTGAGTAAGCCCACTGCATGTAAGTAATCAACAGCAGCAGCATTTGGGAAATCTACATTTTCAGCAGCTTGTTCAATAATAAACTGAGTGATTGCTTCAATTTCAGTTGCAGCATCTAAAGTTGCATCTTTAATGAAGTTCAAATCGGTGTCTAAATCATTTGCAAAGTCACGGATTTCTGTAATGTATTCAGCAATGAATGCACCGCCACATTTAATAGTTTTACGACCAATTAAATCTTGAGACTGAACGCCGTTGGTACCTTCGTAGATTTGCGCAATACGAAGATCACGGATACATTGTTCCATACCCCATTCACGAATATATCCGTGACCACCAAATACCATCTGAGCATCCAAAGTTGCTTGGAATGCGGTATCTGTAAGGTAAGCTTTTGCGATTGGTGTTAAAAGCGCAACGCGGTCATTCGCTTTTTTCACAGCTTCTGCATCAGTTGAGAACTTAGTGATATCGAGCTGTTGACCTACATAGACTGCAAATGCACGAGAAGCTTCGTTGTTTGCACGGACGTTAAGTAGCATACGACGTACATCACCATGTACTAAAATGCTATCAGCAGGTTTGTTTGGTGATTGGACACCAGCTGCACTACGGCCTTGTAAACGGTCAGTCGCATATTGAGCAGCATTTTGATAAGCAAATTCAGAAGCACCTAAACCTTGAATACCCATTGATAAACGTTCGTAGTTCATCATAACGAACATCGCAGCGAGACCTTCGTTTTCTTTACCAACGAGGTAACCTTTTGCGCCATCAAAGTTCATTACACAAGTAGCAGATGCTTTGATCCCCATTTTATGTTCAATAGAACCTGGGCCAACATGGTTGCGGTCACCTAAAGAACCATCTTCTTTTACAAGGTATTTCGGTACGATAAATAGCGAGATACCACGTGAACCAGCAGGAGCATCTGGAGTTTTAGCAAGTACCAAGTGAATGATGTTTTCTGCTAAATCGTTGTCACCGCCAGTGATGAAGATTTTAGTACCTGTAATGTTATAAGTACCGTCTTCATTACGTTCTGCTTTAGTTTTAATAATACCTAAGTCAGTACCTGCATGTGGTTCAGTCAAACACATGGTACCTGACCATTCACCTGAATAAATCTTAGGTAAATAAGTTTCTTTTTGCTCTTGAGAAGCATAGCTACTTAAAGCCATACCAGCACCTACTGAAAGAAGCGGGTAGAGCATGAAAGATGGGTTTGTCGCAAATAACATTTCATCGGCAAGAACGGTCAGCATTTTTGGCATGCCTTGACCGCCCCATTCTTCATCTGCGCCTAAGCCAATCCAACCACCTTCTGCATATTGACGAAATGCATCTTTAAAGCCAGTAGGCGTAAAGACTTCGCCGTTTTCATAGCGAGCGCCTTCTTCATCACCAGTACGGTTTAATGGATGAGTCACGTTCTGAGCAAATTTAGCCATTTCTTCTAAAATTGCTTCAGCTGTTGCAGCATCTACATGAGCGAGTTTCTCATTAGACTGCCAAAATTGTTCTGCTTTAAATACATCATTTAAGATGAATTTCATATCAGCTAAAGGAGCATTGTAAATTGGCATAATCGTTCACCTTTTTTATGCACATCAACTTGTGCTAGATATCCTGTAAAACGAAATGGATATTGAATTTAAAGTCTAAATTTATCACTGATCTTATAAAAAAAGGACCGTCAAAACTGAGCAGTCCTTTTTTAATTTTTAACATTGCATATCGCAACTAACTATGGTTAGAAAGCGAAATGTTCAGCATCTAATGACATCAATGGGTCTAAACCACCAGCAATAACCTCTACGTGAGAACGTACGCGTGGCAAGATTTTCTTGAAGTAGAAGCGAGCAGTCGTAACTTTCGCGTTATAGAAATCAACGTCAGTTGTACCTTCTGCTAATTTCTCTTGTGCTACAAGCGCCATACGAGCCCATAGATAAGCTAAAGTAACGTAACCAGCGAAGTAGAGGTAATCTACGGCAGCAGCGCCCACTTCATCCGGATTTTGCATTGCACGCATACCGATTTGCATAGTGAGGTCGCCCCATTCTTTGTTAAGCGCAGCAAGTGGCTCAACAAATTCTTTCATGGCAGCATTGTCTTTATTTGCTTCTACAAACTTGTGAACAATCTTAGTGAAATCACGAAGCATTGCACCTTGAGTTTGTAAAACTTTACGGCCTAATAAGTCTAGTGCTTGAATTTCAGTTGTACCTTCATACAAGCAGGCAATACGTGTATCACGTACGATTTGTTCCATGCCATGCTCAGAAATAAAGCCATGACCACCGAAGACTTGAACACCGTGCTTAGCAGACTCAGAACCTGTTTCAGTTAAGAATGCTTTTGCAATTGGAGTCAATAAAGACAAGATGTTGTCAGCAAACTTACGCTCTTCTTCAGTTTCGCCTTTTTCAACGATATCTGCATATTGAGCAAGTAAGTAAACAAGTGCACGACCGCCTTCAGCAAATGCTTTTTGAGTTAAAAGCATGTTGCGAACAGCAGGGTGAACAATAATTGGGTCTGCTTCTTTTTCTGGAGCTTTAGGACCAGAAAGTGAACGCATTGCTAAACGCTCTTTCGCGTAAGCTAAAGCACCTTGGAAAGATGACTCAGATGCAGATAAACCTTGAACCGCAGTACCAATACGTGCTGTGTTCATGAAGGTGAACATACAGTTCAAACCACGGTTTTCAGGTCCGATCAAGTAACCTTTAGCTTGGTCAAAATTAATGACACAAGTTGCGTTACCATGGATACCCATTTTGTGTTCAATAGAACCACAACGTACTGCATTTCGCTCGCCAATCGTTCCGTCTGCATTGACATTGAACTTAGGAACGATAAATAACGAAATACCTTTAGTCCCTTTGGGTGCACCTGGAAGGCGAGCAAGAACGATATGGATAATGTTTTCAGCCATATCATGTTCACCAGCAGAGATAAAGATTTTCTCGCCAGAGATTGCATAGCTACCATCTGCATTTGGTTCTGCTTTAGTACGGATAATACCTAAGTCTGAACCTGCATGAGATTCAGTTAAACACATCGTACCTGTCCAAACACCTGAAACAAGGTTTGGTAAGTAAGTATTTTTTTGTTCATCAGAACCATGATGTTCTAATGTACGTACTGCTCCGTGAGACAAGCCAGGGTACATACCCCATGCCCAGTTAGAGCTACCTACCATTTCTGAAATTGCGATACCTAAAGAGTTAGGTAAACCTTGACCGCCGTATTGCTCTTCTGCTGATAAAGACGGGAAGCCAAGTTCGATGTATTTTTGATAAGCTTCTTTAAAGCCTGTTGGTGTAGTAACAACACCATCATTCCAAGTACAACCTTCACGGTCGCCAACTTGGTTTAAAGGAGAAAGTTCATTTTCACAGAAGTCTGCCGCAGCTTCTAAATATTGATCAACCAATTCACGGCTTACGTTACCTTGAAAGTCAGGTAATTTTGCATAGTGTTCTTCAGCATTTAATAATTCATGCAAAACAAATTGCATATCACGTAAGGGCGCTTTGTATTGTGGCATATCGGGTTCCTCAATACTGGTGAAACCAGAGTTATAATCCTAATCTACGATAATGTGCCATAAGAGGCACCTTGAACCATTACATCGTGCAACAACTTGCATAACTGTACAAGCACCTCAGGGCCTTTACTTTGTGACTGCAAAGTCAAGAAAAAAATACTTGAACTATGTAAGTGCTTTGAGTGTAAACACTTTTGGTGAAGTTTAGATGAGACAAATAGTCAAAATCGTAAGTAGTTATGTACACAAAAAAGGCGCCGATAGGCGCCTTTTATTGCAGTATTTTTAAAATTATTTTGCTTGTGGTGCTACTGGAGCTGGAGCATTCATTGGTGGTTGAGGACGCTTTGGTTCGAAACGAAGATTACAAGTCCCTTCAAGTGTTCTATCTCCAACTTGGACATTTACAGCTTGACCATTTGCCTTGCCTTCACATGCTTTTTGAATCTGTTCAAAACGAGCTTGACGTTCTGCGCGGTGCTGTTCCCACGCTGCTTTTTGCTCAGGTGTAAATTCACGATGTTTCATACGGTAATGACCATCACGTGGACCATCTTTCATCATATGATGTTCTGAATTAGGCGTTTGAGGGTTTGATTGACAAGCTGCCAAACTGCCCATAGTTACAATTGCTGCACTGAATAATGCGATTTTAGCCGTCATTTTCATGTTTAAAGCCCTTTAATGTTTGTTTTAAGATGACTTAAAGATTAGATAATAAAGATGAAGAAACAATGGAGAGTTTTTCTTTTCGTTGTTGGTTACAATGCAAAATATAGGATAAAAATGAGAGAGTGCTTTTGAACGTTCTACGTGTTCCCATTGCATTGCGGCTATTTTTAACGGTCTTGCTTACCACGCTGTTAATTGCAACCGCAAGTTTGAGTGTTCTGCACTGGACTATGCAAAAGAACTTTGCCAAATATGTGGCCGATGTTGAAATGCAAAAGCTAGATCGGCTCATGACCAATCTTGGAAATGTTTATAACGTTTATCATGATTGGGGAAACGCGATTCAAGCCCAAATCTTACAAATTGAAGGAACAGCCGCTCCAGATGATTACGATCGTCTTTCACAGTGGTGGTTAAGACGCCAATATGACATTGCCATTCAGCAGCATTCTTTCGATGAACACACTCTCATTAATGTTTCTCCAGATGGTGCATCTCCAAATAAAAATTCTATTTTTAGCGATGAAGAGTTACGCACACTAGAAAAAAACTTACCTTCTGAATATCAACCATTTGAAGGTTTAAAATTCCCGTTAAGTGCTAACCAGTTTCGTCCACGTGATGACAATAAAAACAAGTCAAAAAGAGGAAGTCTCAAAGATATTGAGACACAAAATGGTAAGAAGCGCTTTATTGCTTTACCAGACCGTTTAGGCTTAAGTTCTCGTTTATCCTTATATGATGCCAAACATCAGTTTGTAGTGGGTGAACCGCCATCTTCAGATCAAATGTCGTACCGTCCTATCATCGTCAACAATGAGGTGGTAGGGTACTTAGGACTAAAACCAGTCCTAGATAAAGAAGATGCTTTAAGTATTAATTTCTTTAGTAATCAAAAGCGTTATTTACTTTTAATTTATGCCTTAACATTGCTGTCGAGTTTAGTTGCAGCACTTTTAATGGCAACTTATTTTAAAAAGCCAATTCAGCGTTTATTAAATGCAACAAATGAATTAACTAAAGGTAATTATCAGCATCAAGTTGTGATTAAACGAAATGATGAACTAGGTGACTTATCAACTCAACTAAATCATTTAGCCGAGATTTTACATCAACATGAAGAATCACGACGTCAATGGGTTGCAGATACATCTCATGAGTTAAAAACACCATTAGCTGTATTGCAAGCGCAAATCGAGGCAATGCAAGATGGTATTCGAAAGGCGACTCCTGAACATCTCGATGCCATGATGAGACAAGTTTCAAGCTTAAAGAAACTCACTCAAGATCTTGCAGACTTGGCACAGGCCGATGCTCAGCAACTTAAATGCTATTTAAGTTCGGTCAACCCTTGGGATGTTGTACTGCAAGAAGTTGAAAATTTCAGACCTAAACTCGAACAGGCAGGGCTGGAAATTGAGGTGGAAGGTGAGGGCGTTCCATTATTATTAGACCGTGATCGCTTTAAACAAATTATTGTTAATTTAATTAGTAATAGTATTCGTTATACCGAAACAGGTGGAAAGATTCATATTCATACAACTCAAACGTCTCAGGAGTGGACTTTATATGTCGATGACAGTCCGTTTGGTTTAAGTGATGAACAATTATCACGTTTAGGTGAACGTTTTTATCGTGTAGATGATTCGCGCACGCGTAGTACAGGTGGAACAGGACTAGGCTTAGCTTTATCTTGTAAAATTGCGCAAGCGCTTGGTGGTACACTAAGTTTTGAACACTCACCATTAGGTGGTTTACGTTGTGTACTTACCTTTAAAAAGCAGAGTTAAATAAAAGGAAAAATGGCCCATGAAACATGTAATGTTGGTTGAAGATGAAGTCGAGTTAGCGCATCTGGTGCGTGATTATCTTGAGGCTGCTGGTTTCGAAGTAAGCATGTTTCATGATGGTCAAGATGCTTATACGAGCTTTCAACAACGTAAACCTAATTTAATGATTCTGGACTTAATGGTTCCAAGAATGGATGGTTTAACGATTTGCCGTAAGGTACGTGAACAGTCAGACTTACCAATTATTATGGTAACTGCACGTACTGAAGAAATTGACCGTGTTTTAGGGCTAAATATGGGAGCAGACGATTATGTGTGCAAACCTTTTAGTCCAAAAGAGTTAGTTGCCCGTGTACAAGCAGTTTTACGCCGTTTGGAACGTAAGGCTGAGCCAGAACAAAATGATTCGTTCCGCATCGATAAAGCCCAACAAAGAATTTGGTATCAACAAAAATCTTTAAGTTTAACGCCGACAGAATTTCGCCTACTTGAGCTATTTTTAGAACATGTGGGGCAAGTTTATTCACGTGCACAATTATTAGACCATATTAATCCGGATAGCTTTGATGTTGCTGACCGAGTTATTGATAGCCATATTAAAAACTTGCGTCGAAAAATCACGGAAGTGGCGGAAACTGGTAACCGTCATGAGTGGATTCAAGCTGTTTACGGTGTAGGATATCGCTTCGAATATCCAGAAGAATAATTGTTTAGAAAAGTTATTCTGTGGATAACCACAATGTTATCCACAGAAAATGTGGATAAAAAATTAAGACGAACAGCTCACTGCTACATCAGGTACATCGCTTGGCAATGGCCCTAAGTCTTCAGGTTTTTCCAAATCTGGTTGTCTTGTATAAGGATGATTGAGTAACTTAAACAAACGGTCTACTTCACTAAAATCATCTCGCTCCGCTGCTTCAATCGCTCGCTGTGCCATATGATTACGTAAAATATAAATCGGATTTGCTTCTTGCATGTTCGCATCAAGTTCATCGGTATCTTGATGTTCACGAATATTTTCGTATTGCGTAAGGAAAGCATCAAATTGTCGAATATCAAGGCAATCATCACGTAAAACCTTATATTCTTTATTTTGAAGGCGAATAAAGCTTTGAGTGTAATCAAGCTGCTCTGTTTGCAAAATACGTAAAAAGCTTAAGCCGCATTCAGTACTGTCTTTATGAAAATGAGGAAGCCCCATTTTTTTGCATAACCCAGTGGTGTAATGCTCAATAAAAGTGGGTTCAAATTCTTCTAGACAAGCGGCCAACGCTTCTTTGAATTGCTCCTTTTGCTCAGGCTCAGCAAGTGGAATGAGATTATTTAACCAAGTCCATAAATTCCAGTGCGCAATACTCGGCTGGTTTTGATAGGTATAACGCCCTTGGTAATCAGAATGGTTGTTAATCCAGTTTGGACGGAAACGTTCCATAAAACCGTATGGGCCAAAATCGAGTGTAGAGCCCGTAATATTCAAGTTATCGGTATTCATCACACCGTGAGCAAAACCGACCAGCTGCCATTTAGCAATCATAATGGCTGTATTTCTAATCACAGCTTTAGCAAAAGCTAAAATAGGCTGTTCTTCTTGTTGGCATTCTGGATAGTGCCATTCAATGCATTTTTGAGTGAACTCGGCCAATAACTCAGGCGCATATTGATTGATCCATTCAAAATGCCCTAAACGAATATGACATTCAGATGTCCTAAGCAACATTGCACCAGGTTCTAGTTTTTCACGTTGTACACCTTGGGTAGAGCTTGTAAAACCTACTGCATGACTCGAGGCGACTCCTAGAGCATTTAAGGCATGACCTGCTAAATATTCGCGAATAACTGAACGTAAAACTGCTCGGCCATCTCCCATGCGTGAATAAGGGGTAGGGCCTGCACCCTTCAAATGCAAATCGATGGTTTGACCTTTTTTATTCAGAATTTGTCCAATGAGTAAACCTCGTCCGTCGCCTAGCTGACCTGCCCATTGTCCAAATTGATGGCCTGCATAAACCATTGCTAAAGGTGGAAACTCTGGGAAAGTCCGCTGGCCACTACAGATCTCAACCCATGCTTTTTTTTCTTCATCCGTCCATTGTAATTCTTCGGCTAAAGCTAAATTAAAGTGTCCAGCTTTTGCACCGCGAAGTGGGGAAGGCTGCTGTATATGAAAAAGCTTAGAATTGAGTGATGAATAAAGCGGATTAAATTGCATAGGCTGGACTAAATATTTGAGGCGAACTTCACTATACCATAGTTAAAAACGAGCCAAAAAAATAGCGCCTGCAAAGCATGGCTTTACAGGCGCTATTTCGAACTAGAGACGTATTAGTCTGGTACGACGTTTGTGTTCTTTTTAATGTTGCGCATTAAAGTTTCTAGACACTCACGGTGATGACTCAAACGATGTTCAAGCAATTGGAAATCAACTTTTAACTTATGATCCATTTTATGAATCTTTTCAGCCATTGCTGCTTTCTTTGCTTGTAACTCTTGTTCTTTGAGTTTCGCCCAGTCATTTAAAGTATGCGTAAATGCTTCATATTCTTGAGCAATACGTTGCTTCATTTGACTAATGTCGGCATTTACATCGTGGCCATAAATCGCAAGATCCTGTTCAGCATATTTAAACTTCATTGCCAATTCTGCTTTTTTAATATTAAAACTTGGAATACGACGTAGGTTCTTTGCTAAACCAATCTTAGAACATGTCCAAATTAACCATTTAGTTGGGTCATATTGCCACCATTTCACACCATTACGATAATCGTATTGGAAAATATGGTGATAGTTGTGATAACCCTCGCCCCATGTTGCAATCGCTAACCAGAAGTTATCGCGTGCTGAGTTTTCATCGGTATAAGGACGTTTACCAAACATATGGCAAAGAGAGTTAATGAAGAAAGTTACTTGATGGCTAATGATTAAACGTACTAAACCACCGAGAAGAACAACTCCCCATAAATCGCCAGTTGCCCAGCCGACTAAACCTAAAATACCAACGTGAACTGCTACGACAAGTAAAGCATAGTATTTATGCTGGAACATCACCAGTTTGTCATTGAGTAAATCAGGCGCATTTTTAAAGTCTGGCTCAGATGGAGAATGATCGCGAATCATCCAACCCATATGGGCATACCAGAATCCACGTTCAATTGAATATGGATCTTCATCCACATCGTCAACATGGCGATGGTGGGTACGGTGACCAGATGCCCAAAACAGAATACTGTTTTGTACAGCAAATGTGCCGCCAATCATTAAAAGAATTTTAAGAGGTAACGACGCTTCATAAGCACGATGTGCCCAAAGACGGTGATAACCAGCAGTAATCCCCATGCTACTTAAAGCTAAAAGAAAAAATAAGCTTACCCATGCGCTTACACTAAAATCATAATAATACGCGTAAATCGGGATTATGATTGCAGCAAGAATTGGTAAACCAATTAAGGTAATGCTAGCGGTCCAGTTAATTGGGGCCTTGAGTGGGGCGGAAGTCATATCCGGCAGCGCTCCTAGAAACCTTGTCATACAAGGTAAAAAGACAAAACGACATAGCAAAACCAATCATCAAGATTTATTGCTATTTTGCACATCATATTAGCACGTGCATAGTGAGAATCACTAACATTATTGTACAGATGTATCGAAAGAACCGTAACAGAATTAAACCATGCTTGGCAACATTTCAGATAGGAGAAGTTGTGTAATGAAAATACAGCGATTGAGAAAAAAGAACAGCATTGATATTGCAGGAAAATTGCCATTGAAATGTCTTTTCATCGCAATCAGCCTTGTATTGGCAGCATGTCAAAGCGCGCCGCAACAAAATGTTCAAAAGGGCCATGTAAAACCCATACACCATGCACAAACTCCGGTAGTTAAGAAGAAAGTGAGCCCGGAAGGTGTTCAAGATATTGATTGGCAAATCACTCAGATTAATGGTCATAAGGCAAAATTCTTTAACCAATGGCCGACTCTTTCACTGAACTCAGCAGTCAAAACTGTAACTGGTCATACTGGATGTAACCGTATTTTTGGACGATACACTTTTGATTTCAACCAAAAGAAACTTGATATGGAAGTTAATGCGGGACATTCAAGTTGTGATGGTGCTTTGGCACAAGAAGCAGAACTAGTTGATTCCTTACAACGTATTCAACGCTTCCAGTTGGTAGGTAATACCCTATATTTACTTGATCAGAATGGACAACGCCTGATTCAGGCCGAGAAAAAATAAAAGGTGGTTAATACCACCTTTTTTCATTTAGAGTGTTTCGAGCATTGTTGTAGGAATATCTGTAATTAAGCCCTGAATATCTAAATCGCGGAGCCTTTTCGCTCTTTCTACATCATTTACTGTCCAGACACTAATGTTTAAACCTGCTTGGTGAGACAATTGAATCATTTCATCTGTAGCAAGCTGGTCATACCAACCAATATGACAGCAACCAAATTGATGAGCGAGTTCAATCGCTGTAGCTCCAACCGGAAGTTCAACTAGCAAACCGCGTTTAAATTGAGAGTTGATATCACGTAAGGCAGTTAGAATTTGAAGATCGAAACTTGTAATAGTCACGACTTTTTCATACCCCTGTAATTCAGACTCAAGCTTTTGAACTAACTTTTCTGCAAATGCCATATCTCTGACAGCTTTAACCTCAACTTCAATATGATCAAAGTTATCAAGTAAATTTAAAACGCCTGTAAGAGTAGGGGTTGGCTCTGAATTTGGCCAATTGGGCCAGTTTTGTCGATGATCAAATGATAAAGCTTGAGCCAAAGTGGATTGCTCAACAATTTGGTCGACTCCAGCTGTACGTAAAAAATTATCGTCATGAATAACGACCAGTTCTTGGTCCTGAAGCTGGCGAATATCAAATTCGACACCACGGATACCTAAATTTTTTATGTGCTGAAAACCACCTAAAGTATTTTCAGGAGCTTCTCGGCGTGCACCACGATGACCAATAATGCGCATAATTTTCTTCTATTCAGTTATTGTTGATTATGGCCTCTTCAAAAGTAGAGACCATACTTAAATTAGTCTATTTTTAAATAATCTCATTAATATTTTTTTGCCAAAGCACTTCTTGTCCACCTTCTGCACGTTGTAAAGCACGAGATGCGACAAATAACCAGTCAGATAGGCGGTTTAAAAGTTGGAGTGCTGTGGCTTGAATATTTTGGTCACGAGTCTGTACCGACATAAGTGATCGTTCTGCACGACGGCAAACAGCACGCGCTTGATGAGCGTAACTGCAAGATAAAGAGCCAGATGGCAGAATAAACTCTTTCAGCATAGGCAAATCTTCATTCATACGATCAATTTCTTTTTCCAGAAATTCAATACAAATGGGCTGAAGCAAATTGTAATTGGGAATACAAACTTCGCCGCCTAAGTCAAAAAGCCAATGTTGGATCAAGCTCAGGCTTTTGTCCCATTCTGCTTTATTAGTCACTTGGCTGGCTGTGATTTGTGCACGCAGTACACCAATAATGGCGTTCAATTCATCGACATCACCAAGTGCCGCAATTCGTAAATCATCTTTGGCAACACGAGAGCCATCGCCTAAACCTGTGGTACCTGAATCGCCTGTGCGTGTATAGATTTTGCTTAAACGGTGTCCCATGATGGATATCCTGAACATAAAAAAGGGGGTAATGTCGGTCAGAACATTACCCCGAAACTGGAGTTAAGAAAATATTTTTATAATGAGGGTGAAAAATTAATAGCGGAAAGTTACGCCAACAGAAGCTTGGCGGCCTCCATCTACATACCAATTTCCAAAGTTGTAAACTGTTTTGTAATCTACATCGCCTACATTTTGAATATTGGTAAATAATTTTACGTTTGGATTGATATTCCAGTAAGCATTTAGGTCGACAGTAGCATAGCCAGGGACTTTCTGCGGATTAGCGCTATTCTGAGCATTAGAGCTAGAACGGGCAATAAGGGAAGCGCTAATACCGTAAACAGTATTTTCTAAACCAGTAGTTAAGGTAAGGGTTTGCTTAGGACGATACGCAATTTCTAAACCAGATTCTTTATTCTCTGTTTTTACATAGGCATATTCAGTTGATAAGAACAGATCTTGCTGTTTCCATTTTAAACCGACTTCACCACCTGTAAATTCTGCTTTATTTATATTTTCATAATTAGCAACGGTAGCAAAGGTTACAGGATTAAATACAGTATTGGTTGTGATTAAGTTTTTAACTTTAGTTTGATAAGCCGAAATCGAACCAGATAAATGACTATTAAATTGATGATCTGCCCCAATTTCATAAGAAAAACTTTCTTCTGGTTTTAAATTTTGATTACCGTATGAATAGTAATTCCATGCTGGATTTTCATAAAAATAATAGAGTTCTGATAAGGATGGTGCTCTAAAGGCGGTTCCGATATTGGCATAAATACTAGTTGTCGGAAGTAGGAAGTAACGGATAGCACCTTGACCAACAGTATGTGTTCCGAACTTTTCATTGTCCTCTAAGCGAACGCCTAACTGTGTACTAATCTTATCAGTTTTATATTGGTGTTGAAGATAATAACCAGCGGAATCAATATTTTGTTTTCCATTTAATATGGACGCATCTTTATATTCAGTTTTATCAATACTTGTACCAGCTAAGATGTTTTGTGTTGGTGTAAATTGCCATTTGATATTTAAATCCCCTTCATTACGTTTAGTATCTGCGTGATAAGGTGAGGATTCATGGTACTCTTCGTTATCTTTGAAATTAGAATAACGTGCATTAATAGTGACATCAGATGTCGCTTTATATTCAACTTTTGTTGTGATTAATTGATTATCAAACTCTCTTCTTGCAGCATTATTCACACCACTATTTTCTGAGTAGTTGTTATTACCCTTATTTTGGCTGATTTCAACGCTGGCATTTAAGTCATTTTTATTGTTGTAACCTAATTTTGCACTATAACCTTTTTGGTCATAAGCTGCTTTCATATTCTCTGGTTGACTATCGAATATACGAGTACCATCGCTTTCCAAACGTTGTCCGCGAATTTGAGCATAGAATCCTTCATCACTGACTAAATCTGCCCCTACAATTGCTTTATAGGTTTTATTTTCACCATAAATACCTGTAATAAATGCAGAGTTCTTTTGAGGGGTAGCCGTAATCATTTGAATTACACCCCCGATAGCATCACTACCGTATTGTACAGATGATGGGCCTTTTAGAACTTCAATGCGCTCAACATCAGTTGTATCCAAGAACTCAGGATAGATAGGAGATAGTGTATTTGGTGTATTTAAGCGAGCACCATCTTTAAGTAATAAAACATGATTTGGGTTAGTGCCTCGAATAGAGAGGTTTGTACCTTGTCCAAGACCGCCATTTTGTTTGATATAAACAGAAGCATCTTTTTGGATGAGATCAGATAAATTGAGTGCGGGATTCTGCTCAATGGTTTTTTCATCAATCACTGAAATGCGCGCCGGAACTTCACTCGCTTTTTCTGCGCTTTTAGAAGCAGTTACCACAATTGGATCAAGCTGAATTGCGTTTGTTGTATCTTCAGCAAAAATAATAGGCGAACACCCCATCGCAATAGCGATAGCACCTACCAGACGAGTAGGTTGAAAAGACTTAGACATAACATGCTCCATACATTCACCCCACGTGAATGATCGGGTAGATAGATGAAACAAGCAGGTCTCCGGACTTCAGCGCCATAATTCATTTATGGACATATTCACCTTCCCACATCACTGCAGTGGTGTAAATCGATCTCGACTTAAAAAATATGCTTTACATTGTTACCGTTGCGGGGGCAGTGCCGGACTTTCACCAGCTTCCCTAAAGCATCAATTGCTTACACTTGCTTCCATTTGAACGCAGTATAAAGTGCTGAATTGCTTCCTACAATGTCATTTCGAGCAATTCCCGGAGAACTTTTACGCAAGGGACTAAAATTGCATTACAATGACGCTTATTTTAAAAAATGGTTGTAGTTTAGGCAGATCATGAGCCCATCAAACCAAAAGCGTACTCGAGCAAAAATTTGTGGAATTACTCGTAAGCAAGATGTTCAAGCAGTGGTCACAGCTGGAGCAGATGCGATAGGTTTTGTGTTTTTTCCGCCAAGTCCAAGAAACGTAACAGTTGAACAGGCAGAAGAATTGGCAAAACTTATTCCACCTTATGTACAAATGGTTGGTTTGTTTGTTAATGCAAGTGCCACTGAAATTCAGGATGTACTTGATTGTGTTCCCCTAGATGTATTACAACTACATGGCAATGAAACTCCAGAACAATGCCAAGACATCGCTCGCCATTGTAAACGTCGTTGGTATAAAGCAATTCAGGTTAAACCTGATCTGGATGTAGTTGCTGAAATTCAAAAATATCAGGCAGCTGGTGCCAGTGCTGTATTGCTCGATGCATGGCATCCTGAGCTTAAAGGGGGCACAGGACATCAGTTTGACTGGTCTAAATTCCCGAAACTTGATATTCCATTAATTTTGGCAGGTGGTTTAACCCCTGACAATGTCATTGACGCTATTCATACTACCGGTGCTTTTGCAGTAGATGTGAGCGGAGGCGTAGAGTCCGCAAAAGGTATAAAAGACCAACAACTCATTGAAAGATTTATGCAAGGAGTCCAACGTGGATCAGCAAAATAATGTGATTGACTATACCCAATTCCCAGATGCAAATGGGCATTTCGGTATCCATGGCGGACGTTTTGTGTCAGAAACTTTAATGGCGGCATTAGAAGATTTGGAAAATCTCTATTCCCGCATGAAAAATGATGAACAGTTTCTGGCAGAATTCGACCGTGACCTCGCCTATTATGTAGGTCGTCCTAGTCCACTTTATTATGCTGAGCGATGGTCAAAAGAGTTAGGTGGTGCGCAGATTTACCTTAAACGTGAAGACTTGAACCATACAGGCTCACACAAGGTAAACAACACGATTGGTCAAGCACTACTTGCAAAGCTTTCTGGTAAAAAACGTATTATTGCCGAGACTGGTGCAGGCCAGCATGGCGTGGCAACAGCAACAATTGCAGCACGTTTAGGTCTTGAGTGTGTTGTATATATGGGTGCTGAAGACGTTAAACGACAAGCCATGAACGTTTATCGTATGCGTTTGTTGGATGCAACAGTTGTTCCTGTACAAAGTGGCTCTAAAACGCTGAAAGATGCCATGAACGAAGCAATGCGTGACTGGGTAACTAACGTTGATACGACTTACTATGTCATTGGGACAGTTGCAGGTCCGCATCCTTATCCTCAACTCGTTCGTGATTTCCAGTCGATTATTGGCCGTGAAGCCCGTAAACAGATTTTGGAGCAAGCAGGTCGCTTACCAGATGCATTAGTTGCATGTGTAGGTGGTGGTTCAAATGCAATGGGCTTGTTCTATCCGTTCTTAAACGATGCCAATGTGAAAATGTATGGTGTTGAGGCTGCTGGCTTCGGTATTGAAACTGGTAAACACTCCGCGCCTTTAAATGCAGGTCATGTGGGCGTATTGCATGGTAACCGTACTTACCTCATGAGTGATGCACAAGGCCAAATTATCGAGACACATAGTATCTCGGCAGGTTTGGACTATCCGGGTGTGGGTCCTGAACATAGCTTCTTAAAAGATATGAAGCGCGTAGAATACGTGCCAATTAATGATACTGAGGCGCTGCAAGGTTTCCGTGACTTAACCAAAATCGAAGGGATTATTCCTGCGCTTGAAAGCTCACATGCTATGGCATATGTATCTAAGCTTGCACCAACCATGTCTAAAGATCAGATTATTATTGCGACTGTTTCAGGCCGTGGCGATAAAGATTTAATGACAGTTGCACGCATTGATGGCGTAGAAATGGTTGAGATGTAAGAGGAAAAAAATGCCAAGTTTGTTTATGGTAATGTTGGGTGGCCGTCATGCGCGTGCCAATACAGAAGTCCATGACATCGTTATGGCTGTAGGGGATACTTTAGAAGAAGTTTACCCTCAACTTAAACAGGCTTGGTTTGGTGAGGCTCAAGGGTTACATATCGATGCTTGGGCCAAGCTTTCAGGGGTTAGCTCTCAAGGGCAAAACTATCAAATCCAGTTTACCGATGCAGCCCCATCAGCTTCAGATCTAAAGTTATATTTGATTAATCTGGGTGGATATACACCCCAAGCTTTTGGTGAGTTGCATAGTTATCATTTGGTTGTTGCACCTGATGCGGTAAGTGCAAAACAATTAGGTAAACAGTTTATAGATCAAGAGTGGCATAAACCACACACTGACCGTGTAGTGGATATTGATGATTGTATTCCTATTGACCATATTGCGGGTCGTTATATACAGTTAGTGCAAGGTGAGTTCAATCCAACACGTTGGGAAAATACTTATTTACTTCTTTAACTGTTCTTAAAAAAAGCTTAAAGGCAAAAATAAAATATAAAAAGTTGCTGATCTCATGTATAGCTCGCTCAAATCGCAACTTTTTTGTACCACTATTTACAATTCATCTGCTTAGACTAGAAGCTCAACATAAGCTCTTTGGAGTAATCAAAATGGGTCTTCTAGATGAAGTAGGTAAAATTGCTGGTGCAATTATCGCGGAACAAGGCGTCGATAAATTAGATCCAGATGCAGGTTTTCTAGAAAAAGCAGCTGGTGCTTTTGCTGGCTATGAAGCAGCAAAAATCGCTGAGAAAAAATTGGAAAATCAGGACAGTAACGAGCAAGAATCAGAGCCAGAACAGGCAAGTGACGATGATGCTTAACTTTTAGAAATTGAATTACACTTAAATCGAGAGTTGAATTTGATTTTGTTGATGGAGTGGGTCATAGCTACTGAAATAGACCCTCAAAGAGTTTAAGTTATCGTATATAGATTTAAGTGAATATCAGAAAAAAGAGCATATCAATATGCTCTTTTTTTATGGCTAAATCAAAGTCATTTGAAGATCAAAACAGATAAGTAGCCAACTGGTCAGTGATCAGTCTATTATTAGTCAATAGCTGAACAGGAAATCAACGGATAATAAATAATGGATTTAATTCAAGAAAATGGACAGCCTCGTTATGGGCGTTTTGAATCTGTACCGTCGACTATTCATGTACAACGTTATATCTATAAAACGCCTTATGGTAAGGTTTTAAAGGGCTGGCGTAAGCAATTAAAGTATAAAAAATTTAAATTCTGTGGCATTCAGCATAAACACTACAGTATTGGTCTAGCCATTGCAGATATTGGTTGGGTTGGACATGGTTTTTTCTATATTTTTGATCATGAGACAGGACAAGTCATTGAGTGGAACGCCATTCAACCTTTAGGTCATAAAACTCATCTTGATGAGCAGCCATTATTTAATCAAAGTTATTTTTCTAAATCGCCTTATCAACTAGATATTCAACATGCTAATGGTGTGCGATATATTCGGGTGACTAAATATGGGGAAATTTGCCTGAGCGCCCGTATTTTTTGTGCTGGAACAGATATTTTAAGTTTGTGTACCCCAACAGGTATCAATGGTTGGACATATACCCAAAAGCAGACCACTTTAGCTGTAGAGGGAATGTTCATGAATAAACAGAATCAACTTATACAATTTGATGAAAAGACATTTGCATCGCTTGATGATACTTGTGGATTTTTACGTCCCGAGACAGCATGGTTCTGGCTTTCATGTAATTTTTGGGATGAACAGGGGCGACGTATTGGGTTGAATTTGGCTTCTGGGGTCAATGAAAGTTTTGGTAATGAAAACTGTTTATGGGTAAATGGGGTTTTATTTCCACTCACTGATGTTTTGTTCGAAAAAATAAATGATGAAAAATGGAAAATTAGCTCTTTAGATCAAAAACTTAATCTAGAAGTGCATGTTGGTTGGTGCCGATACGAAAATATAAATTTAAGAATGATTGGCAGCCAATTCAACCAGTGGCAAGCTAAAATTACTGGCACTATTGAACATGAAGCAATTGATACGATTACTTATAATGAGCAATACGGTCTATTAGAACAACATTATGCAAAATGGTAACAAGCAGGTTATAAACCTGCTTGCCAAAATGCCTCACCCGCTGCGATAGGGTCATTTGTTTTTTCTAAAGTCTCAATCCAAACAGGGTACTGACGAATAACTGCATGTTGGCTTGGGTGAAAATCTTTTTTAAACCAGTCCAGATATTGCTTTTTCATAGCCGTTAATGTGCCATTTTTGCCAAAGAACCAAGGTAAACCTTTGAGTGTCATCGATAACCTTTCTTTAGGGCTAAACCCATCACATTTCAACATGATGTTGGTTCTATAGAGGGTAAAACCAAACATGAGTACAGTTGTTAAAACAAGTACAAAGCGACGGGTTGACTCTGGAACTTCACCCACCTGTCTCATGACATCAAATGCCACATCACGATGCTCCATTTCTTCGATAGCATGCCATGCAAATAATGCGCGAACGTAAGGATGAGCATTTTCCAAGGTTTTTTTATTGCTATAAAAGGTTTCTGCCATTAATGCTGTTAAATGTTCAGCCGCGGCTGTCATTGCAATATTGTATTGTGGTGAACGTTTGGTAAGCTCAAAACGGAAAATTTTTTTAAGTGTGCTTGTGAACTCATCCACAGGCATACCTTGTTCTTTCATGAGCTGATTCATTTTGTCATGGGCAATACCATGTTGAGCTTCTTGTTTAATAAAATCTGCAACTCGCTTTTGTAGTTCCGGGTCATCAATTTTGTCACGGAACATTCGCACACATTCAATGAAGTAACGCTCTCCGTCGGGAAAGGTTAAGCTGAGTGCATCAAACATGCGAGTCAAAAAAGGATCGTTATTAAACCAAAAGCGTGGTGCTTCGTTTAAATGAAAATCTAGATCTTTGCGAACCACTGGCTCGACCTGATAAGAAACATGTGCGTTCATCTTTGTATTTCTCGCAACTAAGCTTTTCATTAGTATGTCGTGAATGGTCGGCTTTGTTTTGACAGTTATCGCCAATTTTTATACAGTTTGCGACAATATGGCAGTAAAAAAAAGGAAACGCCATGCAAGAGTTTACGATCTCAAATGGATACTTTTACCTTTGGAATACGTATTTAAAAGAAAAGGGAATAGCGTGGCAGTCACTCAATTTAAGTGACACTCAAACTCGGCAAATACAAAATATTTTATCTGCCTCTATTGATGCTCAGTCCTCCTTACATCTTTTTACTGAGCTTTTAGAACTAACCGAATCTCGATTACAAGTGACCAATTTGGCTTTAGAAATGGCAGCCTGTATTACACCTGCCAATTTTGGCGTGCTGGGTTATATGGCCTCCAGAAGTGATACCTTAGGTCAAGTGGTTAAATATATTGCTAAATTTCATCGCCTAGTAATAGATGGGGAGCAAGTTGTACCCATACAAATCGAGCAAGATGCTTCCAAAATTCGCTTGTATTGGCCTTTGGTTGATGACAGTAATATTGTGCTTAGTGAGTTAACCTTAGCCGCAATGGTACAGCTTGCTAAAGAGATTGCTCCCTTACATGATTTTCTTTTACAACATGTCGAATTTGTACACCGACCTCGGGGGCCATTGGTTCTTTATCAACGCTTCTTTCAGTGCAAATTGTCATTTGACCGACCGTACTATGCATTAACTTTTGCAAGTGAAAGTTTAAATGTTCGCCCCCAGCATGCAGACCCGACTTTAGTGCAGCTTTTAGTAAAACAAGCTGAAGAAGCTTTGGTTCAACGGAAAATACATACCGATTTAGTTCAGCAAATACATTGGATCATACAAGAATATTTAAAGCATAAGCAGCAGGCTCCAAAAATAGAAGATATTGCCATCGAACTTAATGTTTCAGTACGAAGCTTGCAGCGTCAACTACAGGCATTAAACACTTCATTTAAATTAATTTTAGATACTGAGCGTATGAAGCGCTGCGAGATATTGTTAAGTCACAATGAAAGTCTTACTGCGATTGCTGACCAGTTGGGTTATTCCGATCAGTCTGCACTTGCGAGGGCACATAAAAATTTAACAGGGCAAACATTATTAACTCGTAAAAAGCAATTGCAACTCACCCATAAAAATACAGAGAAATAGATTTTTTGATGATTTTTTATTCATATTGCAAACGAATAATGGCTCAAAAATAGGAAGCTTTGATCATTGAGAAAAGTTTCAAAATATTGATAAATGTACGCCATGGGTTGTATGAATCATACAATCGAATATCGCCATAACGTTAGGCCTGTTCAATGAGCAAAAAATAGCGTTAAAATGCGGTGTTCTTGTATTTCTACAAACAACTCCTCAATTTTAAATAATTCAAGGAAAGCACAACCCTATGTCACGTCTTGCCACCCGTTTTGAAAAGCTGCAGTCCCAACAACGTAAAGCGCTTGTATCTTATGTCATGGCGGGGGATCCACAGCCACAAGTAACAGTTCCGTTACTTCATAAAATGGTTGCGGCAGGAGTAGACGTTCTTGAGCTTGGTTTACCATTTTCAGACCCGATGGCTGATGGTCCGGTTATTGCGCTTGCTGCGGAACGCGCGCTTGCGGCAGGGACGAACACCTTAGATGCATTGAACATGGTAAAAGAGTTTCGTGAACAGGATCAGGAAACCCCTGTTGTTTTGATGGGTTATCTCAATCCTGTTGAAGTGATTGGTTATGAGAAGTTTGTTTCTTATGCGAAACAATGTGGTGTAGATGGCTTATTACTTGTGGATTTACCACCAGAAGAGTCAAAAGAATTTGGTGCGATCTTAAAACAGCATGATATGGACCAAATTTTCTTACTTGCACCAACTTCAACTGATCAACGTATTCAACACGTAGCAAATCAGGCAAGCGGTTTTATCTACTATGTTTCACTTAAGGGTGTAACAGGTGCAGCGACTTTAGATACTTCTGAAGCGGCTGCGCGTATTGAAAAAATCAAAAGTATAACTAACGTTCCTGTTGGCGTTGGTTTCGGAATTAGTGATGCTGCATCAGCGAAAGCGATGGGTAGCGTTGCAGATGCCGTGATTGTAGGTAGTGCTTTCGTTAAATCTTTTGCAACGTTAACAGCTGATGAAGCTGTTGAACAGACGGTGAATAAAGTCAAGGAGCTTCGAGCAGCGCTCGATGAGTTAGTATGAATCAAGAAGTGAAATCAGGGAAAGTTCTTAGCCCTTCGACGCCATGGACACAGCGTCCAGTTCCAGGTATTGAAGTTGCAGATGAGCAACAGACTCTCAAAGCAACATTTACTGAGCCGACTATTGAGTGCCCTGAATGTCATGCTTTAGTGACACGTACAGCTATATCTTTCAATGCGTATGTATGTCCACAGTGTGACGAACACTTAAAAATGAAAGCTCGCGATCGCTTAAACTGGTTCTTCGACAATGTTGTAGCTGAATTAGGTCAAGAATTTAGCGCCAAAGATCCTTTAAAGTTTGTCGATAGCAAACCGTATCCAGAACGTATGCGTGAAGCGCAAACTAAAACTGGTGAAACGGAAGCCCTCATTGCTATGCAAGGAAACTTAAATGGCGTAGACATGATTGCATGTGCTTTTGAGTTCGACTTTATGGGTGGCTCAATGGGTACTGTAGTAGGTGACCGTTTTGTTAAGGCGGCTGAGCTTGCAATTGAAAAACGCCAACCTTTAATCTGCTTTGCAGCTTCTGGTGGTGCACGCATGCAAGAAGGTATGTTGTCACTTATGCAAATGGCGCGTACTTCTGCTGCAATTCAAAAATTAAAAGATGCAGGTTTACCTTATATCGTAGTGTTAACCCACCCAGTTTATGGTGGTGTAACTGCTTCTTTAGCAATGTTGGGCGATATCCATATTGCAGAACCTAAAGCAATGATCGGCTTTGCTGGTAAACGTGTAATTGAGCAAACTGTACGTGAAACATTGGAAGAACCGTTCCAACGTGCTGAATATTTGCTTGATCATGGTGTAATCGATCAGATTGTTCATCGTCATGCTTTACGTGATACTGTATCTCGACTTGTATCGAAATTGATGAACTTACCTTGAAACAACAAGCTCCACTTTCAACAGACTCTTTAGATACATGGCTCAATTATTGGAGCCATGTTCACGTTACAGGGATCGATCTTGGTCTGGAACGTGTTATTCCCGTAGCAGAAAAATTAGGAGTGACAAAACCCACTGCTAAAGTTTTCACTGTTGCCGGAACAAACGGGAAAGGTTCAACTACAACAACACTTGCGTCTATATTAAAAGCACAAGGTTATAAAGTTGGGTTGTATCAATCGCCGCATATCTATCGGTTTAACGAACGAGTCAAATTAGGTGGAGTCGAGGTTGATGATCAAAGCCTGATTGATGCTTTTGTACAAGTTGATCAGGCTCGTCGCGATTGCGATTTAAGCTTATCGTTTTTTGAAGCAACCACTTTGGCTGCTTTTGTCATTTTTAAACAGCAACAATGCGATGTATGGGTGCTTGAAGTCGGTTTAGGCGGACGTCTGGATGTCGTCAATGTCATTGACCCTAATATTGCTGTGATCACCAATATTGGTCTTGACCACACTGACTGGTTAGGCGATACCATCGAGAAAATTGCTTTTGAAAAAGCAGGTATCATTCGTCCTGATATTCCAGTCATTTTTGCAGGTGAGCAAGTTTTACCTCAAGCCATTCAAGATAAAACCAATAGTTCAAAAGCGACACTATACGCGATTAACAGAGACTATTTCTATAAACTCGCAAATGATGGAAAACACTGGTATTTTGCAAGTGAAGGAACTACTTTAAAACTGCCATTAGGGTCACTTGCAATTGAAAATATTGCAGGAGCAGTTGCTGCTGTCTTAAATAGCGGACTTGAAATCTCACAATCGGCGCTAGAGGAGGGCATTGAAAATGCTCGCTTGGCAGGACGCTTTGAAGTGCGTCAAGTCAATGGAAAAACCATAATTTTCGATGCTGGACACAATCCACATGGTGTTGAATTTTTGTTAAAGCAATTGCGAAATTTCTTAGAATACAATAAACAGTACACAGAAGTTGTCGCAGTATTTTCAATGCTGGCAGATAAAGATATAAAATCAGTAGTCGATTTATTGAAACCTACTGTTTTACATTGGAAAATTGCTGAGTTGAATGTGCCGCGTGCTGCACCGATTCAGCAATTGAATGACGCCCTACAAGGCCAGACAATACAACAATTTGGCAATATCAAAGAGGCTTTTAAATCAGCGCTTGAGCAGACAAATAACAATCAGCTGATTTTAGCCTGTGGTTCGTTTCATACTTTAGAAGCGATTTGGGAGTATTTGGAAGAATGTCAATGAATAACAAACAACGCTGGATGGGTGGCGTTGTTTTATTAGGTGGTGGTGTTTTATTGGCAGCATTACTTCTAAAAGGAAATGAAGAAATAAAACATGTGGGCGCTGAACCACAAACCTCTACATCACCGAAGCCACAAGCTAAGCCAAAGCCATCCGCACAAGAAGGGCAGATGGTACAGCTACAGCCGCTTGCAGTAGATGTGGAAACAGAGAAACGTCTTCTGGAAGAACAACGCCGTTCCCGTGAAAAAGCTGTCGCGGAACAAGAAGCTCGTGCTGCTCAGTTCTTGGCAATGCAACAACAAGCAGAAGCAGATGCAGCGCGTAAAGCCGCTGCAGAATATGCTGCGATTAATGCACGCCGTGCTGCTGCGCAGGAAAGTTCAGATAATATCCCTCCTGAAGTTGCAGGTGGTGAAGGTAAGACAAAAGGACAGCAGACTGATACAAAAAAGCCAGTAGATACAGTTAAAGCAGATGCAGATAAAAAAGCTGCTGAAGCGAAGAAGCAAGCAGAAGCCGACAAAAAAGCCGCTGAGGCAAAGCGTCAGGCCGAAGCTGATAAAAAAGCAGCAGAAGCTAAGAAACAAGCCGAGGCAGAAAAGAAAGCTGCTGAAGCTAAAAAGCATAAGGCTGAAGCAGAGAAAAAGGCTGAAGAAGCTAAACATCAAGCTGAGGCGGAAAAGAAAGCTGAAGCTAAGAAACATGCTGAAGCAGAAAAGAAAACAGCAGAAGCTAAACATAAAGCTGAAGCAGAGAAAAAAGCTGAAGCTGAGAAAGCGCGTGAATTGCTTGAAAATGGCGATAAGAAATGGATGGTACAGGTTGCATTGGCTGCTAATCAGGCAAATGCAGATGCTGTTGTTTCTAAACTACGCGCTAAAGGTTATAAGGTCACGACAAGCCCAACCAGTAAAGGTATTCGTATTATGGTTGGTCCAGCAAAAGACCGTGATACTGCAGATGCAGCTCGTAAGAAAATTACCTCTGACTCCAGTTTAAACATGAAGTCAGCTTGGGTGATTGATTGGGTGCCATTAGATCAGCGCTAATCTGATCATAAGTTTATTCAAGATCTAGTTAAGATGGATTCGACAATTGTTGTTGAATCCATTTTACATTTTCAGGGGTGAATAAACGGTCAATATTTTTCCAAATAATATGGTAACCATAACCCCCTTGTTTCATTTCTTTAACAGCATCATCAATTGTCCAATCTTTAAAAATAATTCGGTACATTGCAACGCTGGCACCGGTACGGTCTGAACCATGGTAACAGTGTAATAAAACACGTTGGTGATTTTGTTTGGCAATTTTAATTTGCTGCATGACTTCTAATAGATCTTGTCTGTTAATAGCCCATGTGTCGATAGGAATATGAACAAGATTAAAATTTTCATTTTTAAATACTAATTCATCTGAGTCTTTAGCTCTTAAATTAATAATAGTTCCAATTTGATGGTGCTTTAACTCGGGAATCATTGCTGCATTTGGTTGTTCGCTACGAAAAACATCATTACTCACTTGATAGAAATTATGGGTTTGAGAAACTAAAGTTCCCCAATCTTTGGGTCTATGCTCATGTGCAATGCTTTCATGTTGCATACATCCTTGTAGGTTTAAACACAGAACAAAAGCAATGAGGGAGAGTTTTTTCATGTTTGATACCGTCGAAGCTCATGAGGATCATGGGCACAAATAATTTCAATCGTTGGCTCATGTTGAGCCAAATGCTGTATTTTTTTCAGGTTAATAAGACGCTTTTCATTGTCTTCTGCAAATGTTTTTTCCAGAAGGGTTAGCGATCTTAATTTATTTTTAGGATTTAACTCTAGGTGTGAGTAGTAAGCATCTCCGCAGAACAATAACCACTGATTTTGCTGTTTGATGGCAATACCACAATGTCCTGCGGAATGGCCTAATAATGGCACCATTAAAATTTCGTCTTGGAATAACGGGAAACCTTTGACTTTTTCAAGATTAAACCATTTTTCACCCTGTTGATATTCAACAAAATTCCAGTATCGATGATGATTATATTGATTGGTTCTATAACGAAGCTTACCTTTAAAATTAGGCAATTGTGCAGCATTATATTCAGCGGCTAATACATGAACTGTGGCATGAGGAAAATCCGAAATGCCACCTGCATGGTCAAAGTCGAGGTGAGTCACAAAGATGTGTTGTACATCTTTAGGATGGAATCCCAGTTTTTGTATTTGCTGAATCGCGCTGAATTCAAGATTCGGCTCAATTTTCCCCAAACGTTTGACTAAAGAGCCAAGGCGCTGTTGCATGTGTAAATAGTCTTGCAGACCAAATCCGGTATCAATGAGCACAAGGCCTCGATCAGTTTCGACCAAAAGACAATGGCATACAACCTCAGCTTTCCAGCCTTTCTGCCCAAATAAAGGTGCGCAGACAGGACACATACTGCCGCATTTCAAATGATGAATTTTATGGATCATAATTTTTGTTTTTTGCACAAACTCCTTGGGAGTTATAACTGATCTCGACAGTAAAAACCATGTGTATTCAATAATGCAAAAAAAAGCCATCGGTTGAGATGGCTTGGAGATGGAACATTCGTTTATGAGCTTTAGTTAGTTTTCTTTGCTTTTTCTCATTATTGATTACGCGCTTTATTGGTTTTTTAGGCAACTTTTCAAATGTCTACCTATGCGCTTCGCTTATCTTGCAGGAAACTTTTCAGATGCTTGCCTACGCGCTTCGCTTATCTTGCAGGGAACCTTTCAGATGCTTGCCTACGCACTGCGTTTGTCTTGCAAGTGATAAAGCCTTTATTCGGCTTTATCACTTTCAGGCTGTGGTGTGAGACGTAAATAAGGTTTCACCGCAGTATAGCCTTTAGGGAAACGTTGTTTAATTTCTTCTTCATCTTTCAAAGAAGGAACAATCACAACATCCTCGCCTTGTTGCCAGTTCGCTGGAGTAGCTACTTTATGCTTGTCGGTTAATTGTAATGAATCTACTACACGTAAGACTTCGTTAAAGTTACGACCAGTCGAAGCAGGGTAAGTAATAATTAAACGAACTTTTTTGTTCGGATCAATAATGACTAAAGAGCGAACTGTAAGCGTTTCGCTAGCATTTGGATGAATAAAACCATAGAGCTCAGATACTTTGCGATCTTTGTCGGCAATAATTGGAAAATTAACTGTAGTATTTTGAGTTTCATTAATGTCATTAATCCAGCCTTTATGCGACTCAACGTCATCTACAGATAGGGCAATCGCTTTAACATTACGTTTTTCAAATTCATCTTTTAGTTTTGCTGTATAACCCAATTCAGTTGTACATACTGGCGTATAGTCGGCAGGGTGTGAAAATAAAATGCCCCAACTATCACCTAAAAAATCATAAAAACTAATTGTGCCTTCGCTTGATTCTTGTTGAAAATCAGGGGCAGTGTCTCCTAATCGTAATGTCATGATCTTTCCTCAGTTGCTTAAAATTTGTTATATGTTGAAATGACTATGCCGCAATTTATTTATTATTAAAATTATTGTTTTTTTATTTTATTATGAACTTTTTATATAAGTGTAAATATATATGACTAAAACTCGTTAATTTATGGCCTGAATCAATGTAACTTTAAGATAAATTTGCTAAATTAGATTTCTCGGAAGTTGTGTTCAATAGATAAGCGTTAATGTTGAGTTTTAGGTGCCAGATGCATTAAAGGGGCTTAGATAAAGGGTAAAACCGTTTATCTAACTATCAGATTTTTTTTATGGGTTTTGTGCAAACCCCTTGTACTTCAAATTTCTGACACCATAATAAACGACTGAGAAAAAATTTATTCATTTGACCAAGCAAGATTTAGAGAGTTTATCCATGTTGGCAAGTCTGATCGGAGGTATCTTCGGTACAAAAAATGAGCGTGAACTCAAACGCATGCGCAAAATTGTTGAGCAAATCAATGCGCTCGAGCCGACGATATCAGCTTTAAGCGATGCAGACTTATCTGCAAAAACTCCAGAATTCAAACAACGTTATAGCAATGGCGAAAGTTTAGATAAGTTACTCCCTGAAGCGTTTGCAGTTTGTCGTGAGGCAGCAAAACGTGTGATGGGCATGCGTCACTACGATGTACAATTGATTGGTGGTATTACTCTCCACGAAGGCAAAATTGCCGAAATGCGTACCGGTGAAGGTAAAACCCTTATGGGTACTTTGGCGTGTTACCTAAACGCATTAAGTGGGGAAGGCGTTCATGTGATTACCGTGAACGATTACTTAGCACAGCGTGACGCTGAGTTAAACCGTCCATTATTTGAGTTTTTAGGTTTAAGCATTGGTACAATTTATTCAATGCAAGAACCGTCAGAAAAAGCAGCGGCTTATCTTGCTGATATTACTTATGGTACCAATAACGAATTTGGTTTTGACTACTTACGTGACAACATGGTGTTTTCTTTAGCAGAAAAGAAACAACGTGGTTTGCACTATGCCATTATCGATGAAGTTGACTCAATCTTGATTGATGAAGCACGTACCCCATTAATTATTTCTGGTCAAAGTGAAGACTCTTCACATCTCTATACGGCAATCAATACAATCCCACCAAAACTACGCCCGCAAAAAGAAGAAAAAGTTGCGGATGGTGGACATTTCTGGATTGATGAAAAGCAACGTTCAGTTGAAATGACTGAAATCGGTTATGAAACTGTAGAGCAAGAACTTATTCAAATGGGCTTGTTGGCTGAAGGCGAAAGCTTATATTCGGCAACAAACCTAAATCTTGTTCACCATGTATCTGCCGCTATTCGTGCGCATTTCTTATTCCAACGTGACGTTCATTATATTATTCATGATGGTGAAGTCATCATTGTTGATGAGCATACTGGCCGTACAATGCCGGGTCGTCGTTGGTCAGAGGGTCTGCACCAAGCAGTTGAAGCAAAAGAAGGTTTGGAAATTCAGCCTGAAAACCAGACTTTAGCGACAACTACATTCCAGAACTATTTCCGTCTTTATAAAAAGCTTTCAGGTATGACAGGTACTGCTGATACTGAAGCTGCGGAAATGAAGGAAATTTATGGTCTTGATGTTGTTATTATTCCGACACATCGTCCAATGATTCGTAATGACCAAAACGATTTAATCTATTTAAACCGTAACGGCAAATATAATGCGATTATTCAAGAAATTATGAATATTCGTGAGCAAGGTGTTGCACCGATTCTAATTGGTACGGCAACTATTGAAGCCAGTGAAATTCTATCTTCTAAATTGATGCAAGCTGGTATTCACCATGAAGTGTTGAACGCTAAACAGCACGAGCGTGAAGCAGATATTATTGCTCAGGCGGGTAGCCCGAATGCAGTAACAATTGCAACCAACATGGCTGGTCGTGGTACAGATATTATCTTGGGTGGTAACTGGAAAGCGAAGCTTGCCAAGCTTGAAAACCCAACAGCAGAAGATGAAGCACGTCTGAAAGCACAGTGGGAGCAGGACCACGAAGATGTATTGCAAGCAGGTGGTTTGCACATTATTGGTTCTGAACGCCATGAATCACGTCGTATTGACAATCAGCTGCGTGGTCGTGCGGGCCGTCAAGGTGACCCTGGTGTTTCTCGCTTCTATTTATCTCTTGAAGATGACCTCATGCGTATTTTCGCAGGTGACCGTGTTGTTGCCATGATGCGTGCAATGGGCTTACAAGAAAATGAAGCGATTGAACACAAAATGGTAAGTCGCTCTATCGAAAATGCTCAGCGTAAAGTTGAAGCACGTAACTTCGATATTCGTAAGAACTTATTGAAATACGATGATGTGAATAATGAACAACGTAAGATCATTTATTCACAACGTGATGAAGTGTTAGCTGAAAATACTTTACAAGATTACGTTGAAGAGATGCATCGTGAAGTCATGCAAGCCATGATTGCCAACTTTATTCCACCTGAGTCAATTCATGACCAATGGGATATTGAAGGTTTAGAAAATGCTTTACGTATTGATTTAGGTATTGAACTTCCGGTTCATGAATGGTTAGAACAAGACCGCCGTCTTGATGAAGAGGGTCTGGTTGAGCGTATTAGTGACGAAGTGCTCGAACGTTATCGTCAACGCCGTGCGCAAATGGGTGATGAGTCAGCAGCAATGCTTGAGCGTCATTTTGTTCTAAACTCTCTTGATCGCCACTGGAAAGATCATTTAGCTGCAATGGATTATTTGCGCCAAGGTATTCACTTACGTGGCTACGCGCAAAAGAACCCGGAGCAGGAATACAAAAAAGAAGCGTTTAACCTGTTTGTGAACATGTTAGGCGTCATTAAAACTGATGTTGTGACTGATTTGTCTCGTGTACATATTCCAACACCAGAAGAACTTGCAGAAATGGAAGCTCAACAGCAGCAACAAGCTGAGTCGATGAAGCTTTCTTTTGAACATGACGATGTAGATGGCTTAACAGGTGAAGTGACTGCCTCTCAAGAAGCACTCAATGAGCCGGCTGGTGAACAACAAATGTTCCCAGTACCAGAAAGTCGTAATGCACCATGTCCATGTGGTTCTGGTTTAAAATATAAACAGTGTCACGGCAAAATTTAATTTTCGTGATAAAAAAAGCAGAACAATCGTTCTGCTTTTTTTTCATTTGTAGTAAGCCTGTGAATAATGTTTGCAGTTTTAAGTATTAAATGCTATTTACTTCTCATCCAGAGTGTATGTTGGAAAGACAATGAAAAAAGTATTACAACCTTTATTTTTAACTGTTCTTGCTGTACCAAGTTTCGTTTTCGCAGCAGAAACAGCTTCAGCACCTCAAACCACAACGGTTGATAAGGTTCTTGCGGCAAAAGGCCCAACTTCGGCTCAAGCTGTAGTGAAACAAGAAAATACGACGGTAATTAGTCCTCGTACAGGTATTCGTTATACATTGGGTAACACAGGTAATCGCCCAATCATTTTACAAACTGCTGCGATTGCTCCAGCAAACTCTGCAAACATCAATCGTATTGTGGCAACGAACCCAGCTCTATCTGCAAAAAGCCAAGAAAAAGCAAAAATTGCATTAATTGGTGAAGCGGCAGTTGCAGGCGCAGCAGCTGTGGCGGCAAGTAATGTAACTGCTCCTGCAGCGACAAACAGTGTTGCACCAGCAAACCCTGCATCAATGAATTAATTTTCATATATAAAAAAGCCGGTCAATTTTGAACCGGCTTTTTTATATTAGGGTGTTTGAAAATACTTAAATCTGATTATTCACATCTTCATTCTTGGTTTCACGAATAAGTAAAAAGGCGACCAATGATAAAAGTGATGCCGCTGTAAGATAATAACCTACAGCATACAAACCATAAGTTTCAGCAAGTTTTGTGGCAATTAATGGCGCAAACGATGCACCAAAAATACCAGCTAAGTTAAAGGTTAATGCTGAACCTGTATAACGAACTGAAGTTGGGAAAATCTCAGAAAGAACCGTACCAATCGGACCATAGGTCAAACCCATAATTGATAGGCCAGTACATAAGAAAAGAAAAACGATAAGAGTATTTCCAGACTCTAACATGCTAGAGAAGAATAATCCGAAGATCGCAGCAGCGATACATACACCAACTGAAGTTGCTTTACGCCCAAATTTTTCTGCAAAAATAGCAGATAAAGGTATGAAGGCTGCAAAACAAAGTGTGGCAAAAAGTTGAAGTTCTAAAAACTCACCACGTGCATATCCCAGTTTTGTCGTTCCCCAGTTAAGTGCAAACACTGTGGTCAAATAAAACACCACGAAAGTACAAATTGCGGCAATTGTGCCGAGAATAAGCTTTCCAGTGTGTTTCGTGACAACTTCTTTAAATGGAATATTAACTTCTTTTTGCTTATCTAAAACTTTCTGGAAAGCTGGAGTTTCATGGAGTTTTAAACGGATATATAAACCAACAATAACCAAAATTGCACTGGCAATAAATGGAATACGCCAGCCCCATTGCATGAATGCTTGTTCAGGAATAGCTGCACTTAAAAGTAAGAATGAACCCGTTGCTAAAATAAAACCAATAGGTGCGCCAAGCTGTGGGAACATGCCATACCATGCACGCTTACCTTCTGGAGCATTTTCAGTTGCAAGTAGTACAGCACCACTCCATTCGCCTCCTAGACCTAAACCTTGTCCGAGACGGCAAACTGCTAATAGTAAGGGCGCGACAATCCCGATTTGGGCATAAGTCGGAAGTAAGCCAATACATACCGTTGATATACCCATAGTAAGCAAGGCTGCCACTAGGGTTGCTTTACGTCCAATACGGTCCCCTAAATGGCCAAATAGCGCTGCACCAATAGGGCGGGCAATAAAGGCAATCGCAAAGGTTGCTAGAGACTGTAATACTGCGGCACTGCCACTGCTAGCAGGGAAAAACAGATGTGGAAAGATAATCACGGCAGCAGTTGCATAGATATAAAAGTCGAAGAACTCAATGGTTGTACCGACTAAGCTTGCAAACAAAACCCGTGTTTTTGAATTGGTGGCTACTACAGGAGCAGCTGTCGCAGAGGTTGACTCCATATAAGTCCTTATATCAGTTAAAATTTATTTTTAGTTTACTATTCTCTTTAAAGGCATATTTTTCTTCAAAGAATAGTGTGAAAGAACATCTTCCATGACTCTTTCAGGATCACTGAATATGAGTGAAAAATGGATTAAACAACGTACCAATAGATTGCAAGAAAGTGTGCACCTGCACCTAAAAGTACAAAAATATGCCATATCGCATGGGTATATCTTACCTTTTTTAACGCGTAAAACAATGCTCCAACGGTGTAAGCTAAACCTCCAGTAATCAATAACATCAAAGCGTCTTTACTTAAATAGGTACGCATATCATCCATTACAAAAACGGCAAGCCACCCCATAAGAACATAAGCGAGCAAAGAGATTTTCTGAAAACGATGAATAAAAACTAACTTGAAAAGTGTACCAATTGCAGCAATGCTCCAGAGTGCAATAAGCAGAATATGAGCTTTTTGTGTAGGTATCGCAATACTCAAGAACGGGGTATATGTCCCAGCAATTAAATAATAAATAGCAGTGTGGTCGAGTTTCTTATACCAGTAACGTAAGTTTTGGGACTGGGCAAAATGATAGAGAGTCGAACTGGTAAAAACGAGAATGAGGCTAAATGAATATACCCACAAACCTACCCACTGTGCGGTGGAAAGATAAGAACCTTTTATAATTAAAAGGATAGATGCAATCACGGCCATAACAACGCCAGCACCATGGCTATAGGCATTAAAAAGTTCTTCTTTAGGATCGTAAGTTTCTAACACCGATTTGCTCATAAGTTTATTTTTTTGATTAAAAATACAAATGTATAGAAATACAAAACAGTCGTAAAGTTATTTTATTTTTAATCCTATACCCTTTAAACTTTCACTTTATATGAGTCACCATTCTTTAGGTATATCAGTGTCGGTTTTCTCCTTTGAGCAAGAACAGCAATTCTTTCATGAAATCAAACAAATGCTTGATGAGCAAAGTTTTGAGCGTTTGATTTTGAGCCAATATAAAGGAGAGGTGGCACAGCTAGAAAAAATCACTTTCCGTATTGTGGAGTTAAATGGGAAAAAACAGCTTTCAGCTTTATATCATTATACTACTCAAGATGTGACTAAAAACTATACCTTTGAAGAGGGTTTAGAACAGATCGCAACACTGATTGTTCAATGCAAACAAGCAAATTTATTTTCAACTCTGCAAGAAATTCAGCTTAAAAAAAATAAGAAAAAAGCCATGCTTAATATGGGTAAAAAGCAAAGTACGAATACGACTCCAACAGTACAAGCGCATGATCGTGAAAAACACCGTTATGTACAGCAAGGCAGTGCATTTTTAAAAGAGCTTGGTATTACCGATGAGAAAGCTCAAATCATTCCAAGCATGGCTCGTAAATGGAAGCAGATTAATAAATTTATCGAAATTTTTGCGAGTGCGTATGAGCAGATCGATGCAGAGCAAAAAGAATTACGCATCGTCGATTTTGGTTCAGGAAAAGGTTATTTAACTTTTGCTTTGTATGATTATTTACAGGAACAACAAAAGATACCGCTGATTACTGGTGTAGAGCTGCGTCGTAACTTGGTGGAGTTTTGCCAGAATGTGGCAGACAAAGTGCATTTTAATCATTTGGACTTTTTTGAAGGCGATGTTCGTAGTTATCAGCCAGAAAAACTGGACGTTATGATTGCTTTGCATGCGTGTGATATCGCGACTGATTTTGCCATTCATACCGGAATTCGTTTGAACGCTTCAATGATTATGTGCGCGCCGTGCTGTCACAAAGAATTACGTCCACAACTACATAGCCCTGAAGTTTTACAACCCATGCTACAGTTTGGTATTCATGCTGGACAGCAAGCTGAGATGTTGACCGATACTTTGCGTGCGTTACTTTTAAAAGCATATGGTTATGAAACCAAAGTTTTTGAGTTTGTATCGCTTGAACATACCAGCAAAAATAAAATGATTTTGGCAACAAAACGCAAAGACGTTTCTCAACCTGATGCGAAAATTATGGCTCAAATTCAAGCATTGAAAGAAATGTATGGGATTAAAAAACAGACCTTGGAATTGTTGTTACAAGATCAGTTGCCAATCGAAAATATTGGTTGCAAATGCTAGGAAGGTGAGTGGATGTATAAAATTATAGCGGGTGATTGGAAACAGCTTGAGAAGGACGCCAAATACATCCGTGAACAAGTTTTTATTCAAGAGCAAGGTATTGCACCCGAAGACGAGTGGGATGATTTTGATGTCACTGCTGTGCACTTTATGGTGTATGACAAAGAGCAGCCTATCGCTACAGCACGCTTGTTACCGCAGCATAGTGTAGGACGTGTTGCTGTTTTAATGCCTTATCGAAAGCAGGGTATAGGTAAAATTTTAATGCAGCATATTATTGACTATGCGCGTAATCAAAAATTGCCTTATTTAAAGCTTTCCGCGCAAACTTATGTGACAGCTTTTTATGAAGCTCTAGGTTTTAAAGTCCAGGATGAAGTTTACCAAGATTGTGGTATTCCACATATTGATATGACTTTAGCGTTAAGTTGAGATTCCTTTTTAGAAATCTCAACTTTGAATTACTTCATCGCATTCCAGTTTTCGATGGCTTGTAAGCCTGTTTCCAAACCAACTTCATAGCTGTAACGAAGCTTTTTCGGATTTGTCGTTAAACGCCCTGCCATATTTTTAAGAGGCGGTGGACATACCTCTAAAATTTGCTGTTCAGGGTTACTGCTACGAACAAATTCAACTGAAGCATTATAACGGGCACAGCGGTTACGCAAGCTATTTGCAAAACCGTAATGGTGTTTAAAAGCATATTTTGCAAGGAATTGGTCGCCTCGACTACTTGCTTTAAAGTAGTTCTTCGGACGAGTACGTAAAACTAATAGCTTTTTGACACCACTTTGCTGAGCCGTCCAGCGAACGGGTAGAGCATCTGCAACGCCGCCATCAAAGTAGGGTTCACCCATAATATCGACGGGATGACGAGTTAAAACCGGAATTGAGCTAGAAGCACGCAGTGCATTTAGCAAATTATCTTTACCAGCACGAAGATACTCAGCATGACCAGTTTTAGCATGCGTCAATACCATATAAAAATCTGGATTTTTGGCAAAAAGGCTCTGTTGATCAAGTGGATGTTCTTTTTCACCAATTTCCCACATCCATTTTAAATCAAGTAAATCGCCACCTTTAAAGAAGCGCTTATAATCGATAAATTCAGGACGTAATGAATGGTCAACATAGAAGGTTAAAGTCCGACCTTGTTGACCTGCTAAGTAGTTAGCCACATTGGTCGAACCAGAAGATACACCAACGTATAAGTCAAAAGGATTGAACTGTTGTTGTAGAAAAGCATCAAGTACACCACTGGTAAAGGCACCACGCATGCCTCCACCTTCTACAACCAGTGCGTTGCGGGAAAAATCTGTCATTTGAAAAATATCTGATTACTGATGTGAATGCTGATGTTCTTGCATGTCCATTTCAGGCATGTTGTCATGCTGACTTTGTTGATCTGTCGATTTTTCAACTTTTTGTTGCATTTCGTGCTGTTGAGCTTTGCGCTGAGCACCTGGCATATAGTCAGGTTCATTACTCATTGCTAAATAGAAAAAGCCAAGGAAAATCGCACTTAAAACACCAACGATCAGAACAAATTTCCAGCCTAAAACTGCTGACTCGGAAGAATTTTTATCGGACATAAGGATTTCTCGAATGTGCTGTAGAAGCACAAAAATGAAATCTATTTATAGCATATTTAGGCAGTAGGCTGAAATCTTAAAGGTCATAAAGAAAAACCCATATAAATAAAATATATTTATATGGGTAAGGTTTATGCAGTTTTTAAATATTTAATAGATTTAAATTATTGAATATTTTGTTTCTGCTCAGCTTTGGTTTTGAGTAACGCAGGGGGCGTGAAGCGCTCACCATATTTGGCAGCCAACTCTTCAGCACGTTTCTCTGCTTTATCAATACCATACTGATTTAGGAATTGAATCGCTCCGCCAGTCCAAGGGGCATAACCAATTCCAAAAATAGAACCGACATTGGCATCAATAACCGACTCCAACACACCTTCTTCGTAACAACGTAAGGTATCTAAGGCTTGTACAAACAAAATGCGATCTATCATATCCTGCTCAGAAATATCGTGATCTTTCTGCCAGCGGTTTAAGCCTTCCCATAGGTGCTTTTTACCATTTTCAGGATAATCATAAAAACCTGCGCCAGCAGCTTTACCTTTACGGTTTAACTCATGAATCATGGTATGAATCACTTCATCTACTGGTGTTTTCGGTAGCTCTCTGCCTTCGGCTTGCAGCGCTTTACGTGCTTCATTGGCAACATGCTCTGTCAAAGTTAAAGACACTTCATCTTGAATCGCAAGTGGTCCCACAGGCATGCCTGCTTTCAGTGCTGCCATTTCAATACGTGCTGGGTGGACACCTTCTGCAAGCAAGCGCATACCTTCTTGAATAAAAGTACCAAACACACGACTGGTAAAGAAGCCACGGCTGTCATTAACAACGATTGGCGTTTTTCCAATTTGCTGTACAAAGTCGTAGGCTTTAGCAAGCGTCTCTGCCGAGGTGTTTTTACCTTTGATAATTTCAACCAACTGCATTTTGTCGACAGGGCTAAAGAAATGCAGACCAATAAACGCTTTATCATCTTTACTTGCTTGAGCTAAACCTGTGATTGGCAGGGTCGATGTATTCGATGCCATTACGCCGTTAGGTGCTAAATATTGTTCAGCTTCTTGAGTGACTTTGGATTTGAGTTCTTGATTTTCAAATACCGCTTCAATAATTAAGTCACAGCCTTGAAGGTCTTGAGCTGACGCTGTAGCCGTAATGAGCGATAAAACCTGATCGCGTTTTTCTGCGGTCATACGGCCTTGTGAAACACGTTTATCTAAGAGTTTTTGTGAGTAAGCTTTGCCTTTCTCAGCATTTTCAACAGATACATCTTTAAGGATAACAGGAATGCCTTTAATTGCGGTTGAATAAGCAATGCCCGCACCCATCATGCCCGCACCTAACACACCAACTTTAGTCGCTTGCCATTTGGCAACATCGGCAGGGCGGCTTGCACCAGACTTAATTGCATTTAGGCCATGCCAGAACGTGCCAATCATATTTTTAGAAATTTGGCCAGTTGCTAGTTGAGTAAAATAGCGAGACTCGATGCGCAACGCTGTATCAACATCAACTTGAGCGCCTTCCACTGCGGCAGCCATAATCGCTTCAGGAGCAGGGTAGCAGCCCTTGGTTTTGTCTTTTAACATGGCTGGTGCAATGGCAAGAACTTGTGCAACTGCCGGAGTTTTTGGATCGCCACCCGGAATTTTATAACCCTTCACATCAAAAGGCTGTTGAGATTTCGGATTTGCCTTAACCCATGTAATTGCTTTATCTAAAAGTTCTTGTTCATTTTCAGCTGTGTCATGAATTAAGCCTAAAGATTTGGCTTTATCGACACCGAACTGCTTACCTTCCATTAAAAATGGAAATGCATTTTGAAGACCAAGCAGACGTACCATACGTACAATACCACCGCCACCCGGAAGTAAACCTAAAGTAACTTCTGGTAGGCCAAATTTGCTTTTCGGATCATTGATTGCAATACGGTGATGGCAACTTAAAGCTATTTCCCATCCACCGCCCAGTGCCGTTCCATTCAATGCTGCAACAACTGGAATACCAAGCGTTTCAATTGTACGTAAATGACCTTTTAACTTCTCAACCATATTGAAAAAGTCAGTTGCATGCTCAGGTTGAACTTGAATTAGCTCATCTAGGTCGCCGCCTGCAAAGAACGTTTTTTTAGCCGAACGGAAAATAATGCCTGAAAGTTCTGTTTCTGCTTTAAGTTTCTGAGTGACCTCATCAAGCGAGTCACGAAACTCAGCATTCATGGTGTTTGCAGATTGTCCAGTTGAATCAAGCGTTAAAATGACAATATTGTCGGCATTTTTTTCGTATTGAATTGCACTCATCTTTATCTATCCCTAAATTTTTATACACGTTCAATAATGGTGGCAATACCCATACCACCGCCGACACAGAGCGTCGCTAAACCGCGTTTTTTATCTTGTCGTTCAAGCTCATCAAGTAGGGTGCCTAAAATCATGGCGCCGGTTGCGCCTAAAGGATGCCCTAAAGCAATTGCACCGCCATTTACATTGACTTTCTCAGCAGGGACATTGAGCTCATTTATAAAACGCATCACGACAGCTGCAAATGCTTCGTTGACTTCAAATAGGTCAATATCATCAATTGTTAAACCAGCTTTTTCCAAGGCTTTGCGTGCAGCAGGTGCAGGACCAGTTAACATGATGGTTGGGTCGGTACCGACTAGGGCAGTCGCCAAAACTTTAGCGCGTGGTTTTAAATTTTGTTCTTTTACTGCTTTTTCTGAAGCTAATAAAACGACAGCCGCTCCATCGACAATGCCTGATGAGTTACCTGCGTGATGAACATGATTTACTTTTTGTGCTTCTGGATATTTTTGTAAGGCAACAGCATCAAAGCCCATTTGTCCCATCATTTCAAAACTTGGGTTGAGTTTTGCAAGGCCTTCGAGTGTGGTATTGCCTTTAATAAATTCATCTTTTTCTAAAATCACCACACCTGAATGATCTTTGACTGGCACAAGTGATTGATCGAAATAACCATTTGCTTGAGCTGCCGCTGCTTTTTGTTGCGACTTCACCGCAAAATTATCAACATCTTCACGGCTATAGCCGTCTAAGGTTGCGATAAGATCAGCCCCGATACCTTGTGGAACAAAAGATGATTTAAGGTTGGTTTCTGGATCTAACGCCCATGGTCCGCCATCAGAACCCATTGGAATGCGTGACATTGATTCAACGCCACCAGCAACCACTAAATCTTCCCAACCAGAGCGGACTTTCATGGCTGCCATGTTGACGGCTTCTAAACCTGAAGCACAAAAGCGGTTAATTTGTACGCCAGCAACATCATCATTCCAACCAGCAGCAATTGCTGCGGTTTTGGCAATGTCCCCACCTTGATCGCCAATTGGTGTTACGCAGCCCAGAACAATATCGTCCACTTTAGATGTATCAAGCTGATGGCGTTGTTGCAATTCGTTTAATAGAGTGGTGAGTAATGATATTGGTTTTACTTCATAAAGAGAGCCGTCTTTTTTTCCTTTTCCGCGTGGTGTGCGAATGGCATCAATAATATAAGCCTCGCTCATAACAGTTCCTTTTTTATTGCTTAAAATTTATTTGTGCTTTGAGTGTACTGGTTTTAATAGCGAGCGCAATGACGATAAGCGCACCAGTCAGGTGATGATTTTTGCCAATAGAGATATAAAAAAAGCCCAAGTTGAACTTGGGCTAGATGTGAATATAAAGAGATATAAGACTTAGTGGTAACCGTGTAGTTGGCGATATAAGCCAGGAGTTACACCAGTCCACTTTTTAAATGCACGGTGGAATGTACTGGTTTCACTAAAACCTACCTGTTGAGCGACATCTTCAAGTGTTAATTCAGGGTTGAGCAACAAGTGAATCGCAGCATCACGACGTAGAGCATCTTTTACGCCTTGATAGCTTTTACCTTCAGCAGCTAAGCGGCGGCGTAAAGTTTGCGGAGATAAATACAGCATTGATGCAACGTCGTTAAGCGTTGGCATTTCTTCACCAATTTGACTCTTGAGTACGTCACGAATACGAGAAGTCAGCGAGTTGGTGTTCTTGAATTTTACTAAAAGCTGAGCAGGGGCTGCTTTCAAGAACTCTTCTAGCGTTTTTTCATCTTGACGGATTGGTAAATCAAGATAATCAGCTGCAAAGGTTATTTCAGTACGTGGTGCATCAAACTGCATAACTGGCGCAAAGAATAAAGCATCATATTCATCTGCATGTGCAGGGCGCGGATAGCTAAAATGAACACGTTCTAATGGTAAGCGGCGTTCAATCAGCCAAGATGCCAAACCATGCCAAATCATGAGCATACTTTCAGTAATGAAATGATCTGGATCTAATGTTTTTGGAATGAGAGGTACTAAACGCGCTTCGTGTTTGTCACGCTCTAGCGTTACTGACCATTCATCACCAAATAATTTATAAAACTGAGATGAGAGTTCAAGGGCTTGGCCCAAGGTTTTTGCATGAATAATCAACTGACACATAATGGCAAAAGTGCCCAAACGACGCGGCTGTACATCAAAGCCGACGTGTTCATCTTGTGTGACCATCCATAACATTTTTATAAAACGGGTATATTGTTCTGGTGAGATTCGAGCTTTAGGTTGACGTAATAGTTCCGCTTCGATACCCACATGTGAAAGTAACGTCTCGACATCCATGCCAAGGCGTTTTACGCCTGTCAAAGCCGCATTCACGAAGTGGATGCTAATCGTATCGCGACTCATATTGAATCCTTCAGTCTCTTTGATGTTCACTTTAAATTGACCTAAATGACCGTCTAAAAAAATAAATTGGCGATTTACAACAGTGTAAAAGCACTTTTTACATGTTAAATTGCCGAAATGATCAAGGTAAATGGCTGAACATGACATTGTTTTAGAATATTTGCTTAACTAATATAAAAGAAAATTCGAATAATAGTGGTTAAAAATACGATGACGACAGCATTAAATGGACTTAAAGTTCTCGATTTCTCGACGCTCTTACCTGGACCTTTTGCCACAATGTATTTGGCCGATATGGGGGCAGAAGTCATCCATATCGAATCACCATCACGTCCAGATCTCATTCGGATAATGCCGCCATATGCCAATGGACAGGCGACTGCACATAGTTATCTAAACCGAAATAAACAGTCGATTGTTCTCGATTTAAAAGATGCTGCCAGTATTGATCTGATAAAAGCCAAGATTTCCGAGTTTGATATTGTCATAGAACAATTTCGACCAGATGTCATGCGCCGTTTAGGATTGGACTATGCAACGCTTGCAGAAATTAACCCGCGTTTAATTTATTGCTCAATTACAGGTTATGGACAAACAGGAAGCTACAAAGATCGAGCTGGACACGACATTAATTACTTAGCTTTAGCAGGTATTTCTGGATATAGTGGCCGACAAGATAGTGGTCCACCACCGCTTGGCATTCAGGTTGCCGATATTGCAGGTGGATCATTACATGCAGTTATTGCGATTTTGGCTGCGGTCGTTGAGCGCAGCCGTAGTGGTATAGGCCAATATATTGATATTTCCATGACGGATTGTGTGGCGAGTCTAAATAGTATGGCTGCGTCAGCTACGCTTGCAGGACAAGTTGAACAGGCGCCAGAAAAGGGAATGCTTAATGGAGGTATTTTCTATGACTATTATATGACTCAAGATGGTCGTTATCTTTCGATTGGCAGTCTTGAACCGCAGTTTATGGCTGGCTTATCTGCTGCATTAGATTTACCTGTGTTATTGCAAAAAGGCGCTTCATTAGATGCCGAAGATCGACAGGAAGTTAAACAAGCCATTCAAGAAAAAATTAAAACCAAAACATTTAAAGAGTGGCATGAAATTTTTGCAAATCTTGATGTGTGTGTAGAGCCTGTATTGAGTTTAAGTGAGGCTTTAAATTCACCGTTAGCACAACAACGTGGATGGATTGTGAATGTACCTTTGCAAAATAATACGGCAGATACAGAACCTCAAATTGCATGCCCAATTAAGTTCTCACGTTCCCAAATGCGATATTCCTTTGTAGGTCAAAAGGTTGGCGAGGGGCAGTGGTAAGGTTAGAGGGCTATTTCTTATACAGTAAGTACTAAGATTATTATCTGATTAATCAATTGATTAACATTTTGAATAATTTCTTTACATAAAATTAGCGTAACCTTTATAAACAAAGACATAAAAGGTTCGTAAACATGAAAACGCATAAATCTTTGATGGTTTCCTGTTTATCCGTTTTATCAATTACTCTTTTTGTTCAGCATGCACAAGCTGCTGCTGCATTTGACCCAAATAGTTCTTGGATGTTGGGTGATTGGAACGGGCAACGTACAGCGTTACAAGCACAAGGTTATGATTTTTCTTTTGGATATACCGGTGAATACGCCGGTATTTTAGATTCAAAGAATACTTCTACACACGGTAGCGCTTATACAGGGCAACTTGCTTTAGGTTCGCATTTGGACCTAGGTAAAATTTTAGGGTGGCAAGATACTGAAGCTCAAATCACTTTAACTTATCGTGATGGGCAATCGCTTTCTGAACATTCTCCAGCTTTAGCTGGACACATTAGTTCTGCACAAGAAGTGTGGGGGCGTGAGCAAACTTGGCGTTTAACAGACTTGTGGATTAAGAAAAAATTCCTTGATCAGAAGTTAGATGTAAAAGTTGGTCGTTTTGGTGAAGGTGAAGACTTTAATAGCTTTGACTGTGACTTCCAGAACTTGGCCCTCTGTGGTTCACAAGTGGGTAACTGGGTAGGCGATCAGTGGTATAACTGGCCAGTTAGCCAATGGGCAATGCGTGTTAAATATAATGTGCAACCCGATTTATATACGCAAATTGGTGTATATGAATATAACCCAGAGAACCTGGAGCGTGGCAAAGGTTTCAACCTAAGCACAGATGGTTCTCACGGTGCAATTATTCCGGCAGAGGTCGTTTGGTCACCTAAATTAGGCGTGCAAAGCATGCCTGGTGAATACCGTTTAGGTTATTACTACAGCACTGCTGATGCAGAGGAAATTACTAATCCAACCAAAACATCTCATAAGCAAGGTGTTTGGGTAACTGCGAAACAAAAATTATTCCAGCCAGCTGATCAAACTGATCGCGGTTTAACAGGTTTTGTGAACCTTACTTTCCACGATTCAGATACTAATAAAGTTGATAACATGCAAAATGTAGGCTTAGTCTACAAAGGTTTGCTCAATCAACGTCCACAAGATGAGTTGGCACTTGGCGTTGCTCGTATTCATATCAATGATGACTGGAGCGATATTCAAGCCAAAGAATACGACACTGAATACAATACCGAGCTTTACTATGGTATTCATGCCACTAACTGGCTAACTATTCGTCCAAATGTGCAATATGTTCGTCATGTTGGTGCATTAAAAAATGGTGATAACACTTGGGTAGGCGGTATTAAATTCTCAACCGTATTCTAAGTAATTATTCCGAAAAACGGATTGTCGAGGGCTAAATCATTGATTGAAGTATCCAGACCTTCCGTTTTTTTCTTTATGCCTGAATTTTGTTTTATATGTATTGGTGATGCCATTTTTCTATAAGGTTTTTGGCACATCTTTCCGATAAAAATGATGATTGATAAGAGGTGGTTTATGAATCAACCTTCTTCAAGATCAGGATTAACGACATTTACCGTAATCATTATTGGGTTATTGGCGTTATTCCTGTTAATTGGAGGTATTTGGCTCGCTACACTAGGCGGTTCAATTTACTACATTGTAGCTGGAGTCTTACTTCTCATTGTTACATGGCAACTCTACAAGCGCGCTTCAACTGCTTTGTGGGTTTATGCTGCATTAATGCTAGGTACTATTATCTGGAGTGTCTGGGAAGTTGGAACAGACTTTTGGGCGCTTGCACCTCGTTTAGATATTTTAGGTATTCTTGGTTTATGGTTATTGGTTCCGGCAGTGACTCGTGGAATCAACAACCTTGGATCAAGTAAAGTTGCCTTATCTTCAACTTTAGCGATTGCAATCGTGTTGATGGTTTATTCTATCTTCAACGATCCACAAGAAATTAATGGTGAGATCAAAACTCCTCAACCAGAAACTGCTCAAGCCGTTCCAGGTGTAGCAGAGAGTGATTGGCCAGCTTATGGTCGTACTCAAGCTGGTGAGCGTTATTCTCCGCTCAAACAAATTAATGACCAAAATGTCAAAGATTTGAAAGTAGCATGGACACTACGTACTGGTGATTTCAAAACAGATAATGATTCTGGTGAAACAACCAATCAGGTTACGCCAATTAAAATTGGTAATAACATGTTTATCTGTACGGCTCACCAACAATTAATTGCGATTGATCCGGCTACTGGTAAAGAGAAATGGCGTTTTGATCCTAAACTTAAAACAGATAAATCGTTCCAGCATTTAACTTGTCGTGGTGTAATGTACTACGATGCAAACAATACTACTGAGTTTGCAACGAGTCTCCAAAGCAAGAAATCTAGTTCTACACAATGTCCACGTAAAGTCTTTGTTCCAGTTAATGACGGGCGCTTAGTGGCTGTGAATGCTGACACTGGTAAAGCATGTACTGACTTTGGTCAAAATGGTGAAGTGAACTTACAAGAGTTTATGCCATATGCTTATCCAGGTGGTTATAACCCAACATCTCCTGGTGTTGTGACAGGTTCAACAGTAGTTATTGCTGGTTCTGTGACAGACAACTATTCAAATAAAGAGCCATCTGGTGTGATTCGTGGATATGACGTGAACACTGGTAAGCTTCTTTGGGTATTTGATACTGGCGCAGCAGATCCAAATGCTATGCCAGGTGAAGGTACAACATTTGTTCATAACTCTCCAAATGCTTGGGCACCTTTAGCATACGATGCCAAACTTGATATCGTTTATGTTCCAACAGGTGTAGGTACTCCAGATATTTGGGGTGGTGACCGTACCGAGTTGAAAGAACGTTATGCGAACTCTATGTTAGCGATTAATGCTTCAACTGGTAAATTGATTTGGAACTTCCAGACAACCCATCACGACTTATGGGATATGGACGTACCGTCACAACCATCTTTGGCAGATATTAAAGACAAATCTGGTAAAACTGTTCCAGCAATTTATGTATTGACTAAAACAGGTAATGCCTTTGTTCTTGATCGCCGTAATGGTCAGCCAATTGTTCCTGTAACTGAGAAACCAGTTCCACAAACAGTTAAACGCGGACCACAGACTAAAGGCGAACATTATTCAAAAACTCAGCCATTCTCTGACTTGAACTTGGCACCACAAGATAAATTGACTGATAAAGATATGTGGGGTGCGACAATGCTTGATCAGCTCATGTGTCGTGTGTCATTCAAACGTCTCAATTACGATGGTATTTATACACCACCATCTGAAAACGGTACTTTAGTTTTCCCTGGTAACTTGGGTGTGTTTGAATGGGGCGGTATGTCAGTTAACCCTGATCGTCAGGTTGCTGTCATGAATCCGATTGGCTTGCCATTCGTAAGTCGTCTAATTCCTGCTGATCCAAACCGTGCGCAAACTGCAAAAGGTGCAGGTACTGAGCAAGGTGTTCAGCCAATGTATGGCGTACCGTATGGTGTAGAAATCAGCGCATTCCTATCTCCGCTTGGTTTACCTTGTAAACAACCAGCTTGGGGATATGTGGCTGGCGTAGATTTGAAAACTCATGAAGTCGTTTGGAAAAAACGTATTGGTACTATCCGTGATAGCTTACCAAAACTGTTCCAATTACCAGCTGTTAAAATTGGTGTTCCTGGTTTAGGTGGTTCAATCTCTACTGCCGGTAATGTTATGTTTGTTGGTGCAACTCAAGATAACTACATCCGTGCCTTTAACGTCACGAATGGTAAGAAATTATGGGAAGCACGTTTACCAGCAGGTGGACAAGCAACACCAATGACTTATGAAATCAACGGTAAGCAATATGTTGTGATCATGGCCGGTGGTCATGGTTCATTTGGTACAAAAATGGGCGACTATTTAGTGGCTTATGCATTGCCAGATAACAAATAAACGTTTGCTATCAAAAAAGCCCAGATTTATCTGGGCTTTTTTATATCGATGTATATAAGCTTATCAATAAAATCGTTATTAAATATGCAAAAAAAGCATTTTATTGATGAATAAAAGCTCGCTATGCTATCCGCCTTAATAATGAATCTACTAGCCATACGCCATGTATTTATATACCGATTTCGACCAGCAGCTGGTTAATGAACGAGTTGCTCAGTTCCGTGATCAGACTGAACGCTATTTAGCTGGCAAACTTTCTGAAGATGAATATCGTCCATTACGTTTGCAAAATGGTTTATATGTGCAACGTTATGCGCCTATGCTGCGTATTGCTGTGCCGTATGGCTTAATGAATTCAAAACAATTACGTAAAGTTGCTGAAGTTTCAACAAAATATGATCGTGGTTATGCACACGTATCAACACGTCAAAACATTCAGTTAAACTGGCCTGCACTTGAAGATGTGCCAGATATTTTGGCAGAACTTGCAACTGTACAAATGCATGCTATTCAAACTAGTGGTAACTGTATTCGCAACACGACAACTGACCAATATGCGGGTGTGGTTGCTGGTGAAATTGCAGACCCTCGCCCAACATGTGAATTGATTCGTCAGTGGAGTACATTCCACCCTGAATTTGCATTCTTGCCACGTAAGTTCAAAATTGCTGTTTCTGCACTTGAAGAAAAAGATCGCGCAGCAACTGCATTCCATGATATTGGTGTTTATATCGTGCGTAATGAGGCAGGTGAAATTGGCTATAAAATTATGGCTGGGGGTGGTTTAGGCCGTACCCCAATCATCGGTAGTGTCATTCGTGAGTTTTTACCACGTGAAGATTTAATTGCTTATTTAGAAGCTGTTCTACGTGTTTATAACTTGCATGGCCGTCGTGATAACAAATATAAAGCGCGTATCAAAATCTTGGTTAAAGCATTAACGCCTGAAGTATTTGCACAGAAAGTTGAAGCTGAATTTGAACACACACGTGAAGCATTAAAAATTCAGCCAGAAATCTTGAAAAAACTGGATGAAGAGTTCACTCCGTTTGATTATCAAGATTTGGCAGATGAAGATTTCACGGATTTATTCGCTGAGCATCCAAAATTCAAACAATGGTTCAATATCAACACGCATGCACATAAAGTGAAAGGCTATCGTATTGTTACGATTTCTCTAAAACGTGCAGGCATCGCACCGGGTGATATGACCACCGAAGAAATGAATTTTATTGCAGATCTTGCTGATAAATATACGTTCGGTGAGCTTCGTACCACTCACGAACAAAATATTGCTTTGGCAGATGTGCCTCAAAAAGATTTGTTTGATGTATGGCAAGCGCTTGAACAACACAATATGGCACGTGCACATATTGGTTTTATTACCGATATTATTAGTTGCCCGGGTGGTGATTTCTGCTCACTTGCAAATGCGAAATCAATTCCAATTGCTGAAGCGATTACACGTCGTTTTGAAGACTTAGACAAAGTTTATGATCTTGGTCATTTAGATCTAAATATTTCTGGTTGTATGAATGCTTGTGGTCACCACCACGTGGGTAACATCGGTATTTTAGGTGTAGATAAAAAAGGCGCTGAGTTCTACCAAATTACATTAGGTGGTAATTCAGACCATGATGCCTCTATCGGTGACATCTTAGGCCCATCATTTGCAGCAGATGCTGTTCCAGACGTTATTGAAGAAGTATTAAATACTTATCTTGATTTACGTACTGAAGGTGAGCGTTTCGTCGATACATATCGCCGTGTAGGAATTCAACCATTTAAGGAGCGTGCATATGCTTAATACAGCTCTACCAGTGCTTTATAAAGACGGCACGATTGCAGACAATACTTATCAAATCATTGCTGAAGATGGTGTGGTTCCTCAAGGTGATGTTGTTGTAACAACAGCTCAACTCGATCAATTAACTAATGTTCAAGGCAAAAAAGCTTTGTATGTGACTGTGAGCGATTCACCAGAAGATCATACATTCCCACTTAGCGAACTCGATGCGATCTTTATTGAGTTTGCTGGCTTTGGTGATGGTCGTGGATATTCATTTGCAGCGTTATTACGTCGTCAAGGTTTCCAAGGTGAACTGCGTGCAACTGGCGATGTGTTTAAGGATGTCTTAAACTACTTAAAGCGCTCAGGTTTTGATAGTTTTGTAATTAAAGAAGGTAAAGATGTGCAAGAGGCGGCAGCTGGTTTGCAAGACTTTACCAACCCGTACCAAGCTTCAACAGCCGTACCGCAAGCAAGTTATCAAACTGGTGCTTAAATAATTTTGAATGAAGAAGCTGAACTTAGGTTCAGCTTTTTTTATAATTACTTTTTAATAAATGAATGAAGAATAAGAATGTTAGGCTTAATTTCAAAAATAAATCCTGGTGCTTGGTGGTTAATATTTGCTATTGCGACAGATGTGCTCTCAACATTTTATTCGGCTAAAGGCAATGGATTAGTTAATAAAACTGCTCAAGGAATTGCTCTAGTTTTATATATTGGGTCTTTTGCATGTGCAGCTATTGCTTTGAAATATATGCAGGCGGGAATTTTATATGTGCTTTGGTCTGGAATAGGTGTATTAGCAACTGCTTTTCTTGCAAAGATTTTTCTTGGGCAGAATATTGATGTAGCTGGATGGGTAGGTATAGGTTTTATTACCGTTGGTTTAATGATTATTGCGCAGTATTCTAATATTAATGTTTAAGACCCTTATAGAAATAGTAAGTGTCTCTATAAGGGGCTGATCTTAAAAAATATTATGTATCAAGCTGACAGTTAACCATCCACTTTATGCCAAACTGATCGGTAAATGCACCGTATAATGCACCCCAGAAAGTTTTTTCTAATGGCATTTCAACTTGTCCATTTACAGATAGAGCATCGAACAGCTGTTTTGCTTTTTCTTGCTCATCTTTTTCAAGGTTGATTGCGATGTAATGATTATTACCTTTAGTAAATACACTATTCGGGGTACAGAATTGATCGATAGTGTCTGATGCCATGAGTACTGTGTACTCATTAATCGGTAGAGAAACGTGCAGCACTAAATTTTTTTCGGCTTCAGATAATGTTACACCCTCGTTAGGTGGCATGTCGCTATAACGGCTCAGCATAGCAAATTCACCACCAAAGACCGATTTATAAAAATTAAAGGCTTGTTCTGCCTGACCTTGGAAATTGAGATAGTGATTGAGTTGCATTGTTATTGTCCATTGTTGTTTTCGTTTAAAGGAATAAGTTAAAACTTAAAAGTGATTTTGTGGGTCTTTTTTTGTAAATTTTTCATAAAAAATCCCACCGAAGTGGGATTTTAAACAGATTTTAATTAAAGAATTTCGATGGCAACAGCTGTTGCTTCACCACCACCAATACAAAGTGCGGCAATACCTTTTTTACCGCCAGTGCGTTTAAGCGCATGAATAAGTGTAAGAATAATGCGAGAACCTGTAGAACCTACCGGATGACCTAGGGCACAAGCCCCCCCATTGATATTTACTTTCTCTGCATCAAGTTTGAAATCATCAATTGGACACATGGTAACCATAGCAAATGCTTCATTAATTTCCCAAAGGTCAACGTCCTGAGCATTCCACCCAGCTTTTTTAAGAACTTTCTCGATAGCACCCACAGGAGCGATGGTAAATTCTGAAGGATGCTGAGAATTTGAAGCTGTCGCAATAATTTTAGCAAGCGGTTGTAAGCCACGTTGTGCTGCAACTTCACTTGATGTTAACACCAATGCAGAAGCACCATCAGAAATAGAACTCGCATTTGCTGCGGTAATTGTACCGTCTTTTGCAAAAGCTGGTTTAAGTGAAGGAATTTTATCAATCTTCGCATTTAAAGGTTGTTCATCTTGGTCAACAATCACATCGCCTTTACGTGTAGAGACAGTAACAGGGACGATTTCATCTTTGAAATAGCCTTCAGTAATTGCAGTTTGAGCACGTTTTAAAGAACGAATGGCAAAGTCATCCATTTGCTCACGTGTATAGCCACGTGTATTTGCCATATCTTGAGCAAATGAACCCATTAAACGACCCGTTTCAGCATCTTCTAAACCGTCGAAGAACATATGGTCTTTAATTTCGCCATGACCCATACGGTAACCAGCACGTGCTTTGGGCAATACATAAGGAGCATTAGTCATTGACTCCATACCACCTGCAACCACAATTTCAGCACTGCCTGCTTTGATCATGTCTGCTGCTTGCATCACGGCTTTCATGCCTGACCCACAAAGCTTATTAATCGTCACTGCACCTGTAGAGTCAGGTAAACCAGCTTTACGCATCGCTTGACGAGCAGGGCCTTGTTTTAAACCCGCAGGTAGTACACAACCCATAATGACTTCTTCGACATCAGTAGGTTGCAAGCCTGCTCGTGCGATTGCTTCTTTAATTGTTACTGCACCTAGTTCAGGAGCAGTTAGATCAGATAGTGATCCTTGAAAACCACCCATAGCAGTACGAGCACCATTAACAATTACGATGTCAGTCATTGTTGTAATCTCCGATTGTTCTTTATCTCAAATTAAGAAAACATTAAAACTTAAGCAGTATATTGCAAAATGAGGGATGTATTGGTCTCGGCATTAGACTGTAGAGTTCTAACAATTTTTTAATTCTTCGACACGTACATGCCCCATTTTGCTAAGAACTAATTTAAAATTTTTAAGCTGATCATAAGAACAGTAAATAAAACTACCATTAGACTCGATTGGAAGTCCCGAGCTTCCTTGAAAAATAATACTATTTTGTTTTTTACCAAAACGTTGTAATTTCATAGAACCATAAGTATGGTTAAGATCTATAGAGGTTAATAATTCTTCATTTAAATCATGCTGTAGATTGCGGTTACTATCTACGAAGCTGATTAAGTGTTTATTCCAATCTGTATTACAGATTACCTGATCTGAACTTGGACACAGAACAATGTTCTTATGCTGAATAATTGCGTCCGATTTGGCTTTTTGTATATGAATTGTGAGTACACGCGAAGTATTTTTTAATTCTACAGATGCCATAAATTGATGGTATAAAGGAATGGCTATAACTGACATAATCACAAGAATTACGAGGGTTATAGAGAGCTCAACTATAGTAAAACCAGGAGATCTAAACATTAAGAAACCTTAATATATGTATAAATAGAGCAATTTTATGTTTTCTGACAATGATTTATATTATTTTTTATAATAAGGAAACACAAAATTAAATAAGGGTTATCAGTTGGCTAGAATACTGGTAAAATCACCGCAAGCGAAACAAAGAAGTTATTCATTTTTGCTAGTTGAGTAAAAAATTACCGAATTACAACGGAAATTGTAAGTAATTTTGTCAATAATTTACTTGATTAAAATTATCAAGCACTTGGAAAGTTTATCAAGTGTTTGTATGATTCAAATGTGAATAGCTTAAAAATAATACTGGGGTAAAAATATCTCAGGGGCCAATAAATTTAGGCTGAGCTTGAACAACAATTGTTATCTCTGGAGGATATCCATGAAATTGAGTCGTATTGCACTTGCTACTATGCTTGTTGCTGCTCCATTAGCTGCTGCTAATGCTGGCGTAACAGTTACTCCATTATTGCTTGGTTACACTTTCCAAGACAGCCAACACAATAATGGCGGTAAAGATGGTAACCTAACTAACGGTCCTGAGTTACAAGACGATTTATTCGTTGGTGCAGCTCTTGGTGTTGAATTAACACCATGGTTAGGTTTCGAAGCTGAATATAACCAAGTTAAAGGTGATGTAAACGGCGCTTCTGCTGGTGCTGAATACAAACAAAAACAAATCAACGGTAACTTCTATGCTACTTCTGATTTAATCACTAAAAACTACGACAGCAAATTTAAGCCGTATGTATTATTGGGTGCTGGTCACTACAAATACGACTTTGATGGTGTAAATCGTGGTACACGTGGTAATTCTGAAGAAGGCACTTTAGGTAATGCTGGTATCGGTGCATTCTATCGCATCAACGATGCTTTATCTCTTCGTACAGAAGCTCGTGGTACTTATAACTTTGATGAACAATTCTGGAACTATACAGCTCTTGCTGGTTTAAACGTAGTTCTTGGTGGTCACTTGAAGCCTGCTGCTCCTGTAGTAGAAGTTGCTCCAGTTGAACCAACTCCAGTTGCTCCACAACCACAAGAGTTAACTGAAGACCTTAACATGGAACTTCGTGTGTTCTTTGATACTAACAAATCAAACATCAAAGACCAATACAAGCCAGAAATCGCTAAAGTTGCTGAAAAATTATCTGAATACCCTAACGCTACTGCACGTATCGAAGGTCACACAGATAACACTGGTCCACGTAAGTTGAACGAACGTTTATCTTTAGCTCGTGCTAACTCTGTTAAATCAGCTCTTGTAAACGAATACAATGTTGACGCTTCTCGTTTGTCTACTCAAGGTTTCGCTTGGGATCAACCGATTGCTGACAACAAAACTAAAGAAGGTCGTGCTATGAACCGTCGTGTATTCGCGACAATTACTGGTAGCCGTACTGTAGTAGTTCAACCTGGTCAACAAGCTCAATAATTTGAGTTTCTGAACAGTAAAAAAGCGACTCGTTAGAGTCGCTTTTTTTATTGTGATTTTTAAAATATCTTTCATTTGTATATCTCCTTGATGACATTTATTCAGTTAATTATTTATAGATAAGTTTTTACCAAACACCTTTTCTTAACTGTTGTTTGGTGTCTTGTCTATCTCTACGATGCTGTGCACGAGGTTTTTCTGTCTCATGCATGCCACCTTTTTGAAGTAAAGGTGAAAGGGCTACGTGGTTGCGAGCCTTAATTTTTGGCATTTCTTTAATTTTCATGTTTTAACCTTTAATACATAAAACTTGTTTAAGTGTATGGACCACTTCAATAAGATCTGACTGGTTCGCCATAACTTCATCAATGTCCTTATAAGCGCTTGGAATCTCATCGACAACACCACTGTCTTTACGACATTCAATTCCTTGCGTTTGTTCAATTAAGTCTTGTTGATTAAAAAGTATTTTTGCCTTGCTTCGGCTCATTTTGCGGCCAGCTCCGTGAGAGCAAGAACAAAAAGACTCAGGATTAGCTTTTCCTCTAACAATATAAGAACGTGCTCCCATAGAACCTGGAATAATTCCTAACTCATTTAAACCCGCTCTAATCGCTCCTTTTCTGGTAACTAAAAGATTTTCACCAAAATGGGTTTCTCGACTTACATAATTATGATGGCAATTAATTGCTTCTTTTGTCATTTGAAAAGAGGGTAGAAGAGGTCGAATTGCTTCTAAGATTAATCGCATCATTTCTTTGCGATTTTCGAAAGCATATTCTTGTGCCCATTCCACAGCTTCTACATAATCATTAAAACTGTTTGAACCTTCAGCAAAATAACTTAGGTCTTTATCAGGTACATGCCCGAAGCGATGTTGTGCTTCTTTCTTGGCAAGTTCAATAAAATAAGTACCAATGACATTACCAAGACCGCGACTACCTGAATGGAGCATGACCCATACATCTTGATTTTCATCAATACATAACTCTATAAAATGATTACCACCTCCTAATGTCCCTAATTGTTTTTGCCAAGTTGCATCAAACTGCCGAAGCATACGAACTAGACTTGGATGTTTCTTTATAATCGGTTGTAAACGCTTTTCGAGTGGAATAATACTCGACGCCTTAGCTTTGACCTGTTTATGTAAAGCAAAACCGACGGGTACTTTACGTTCGATTGCATCACGTAAACGGCTTAAGTTATCTGGAAGTTGTGACGCTTTTAGACTCAAACGAATTGCATTCATTCCACAACCAATATCTACACCAACTGCAGCTGGAATAATTGCATGTTTAGTCGGAATAACACTACCTACAGTCGCGCCTTTTCCTACGTGAACATCTGGCATAACAGCAATATGTGAGTATATGAATTGCAGCTGTGCCATTTTCTTTAGTTGTTCGATACTTTCACTATCTATATCTTGAGTGAAAATTTTAACCGGCACACCATAGAGTGCCTCTTCGTTTAATATTTTTTGTATGCCCATAATTTTTCTCTTATTTTTCTGTCCGAATAGGCATAAAAAAACCTAGCGAATGCTAGGTCTTAAATTCGAGCATTCGGACAAGTGAATTAAATTTGTACACTTGTCCGTGAGCTGACATCGTGCCAAATCGTTACTGTGTTTTACCTTGTAGTGTTGGCATGATGTCCTCCTTTTTTAAAAGTGCCGTTGAAAATCTGAACGGCATTTTACCTGTTTTTAACTAAAGATCAAGTTTTTGACATTTAGATATTTTTGATTAGCTCTTTAAGCTTACTATTAATCTTGCTCTGGTTTTACATCCATTTGATCGTAAGGTATTAATTTAGTCTTATTTTTCCATTTATATCCGAGCCAAATTACTAAGAATAAAGGCAAGCTAATATAGGTAGAAAGTAAGCCCATCCAGTCAATTTTACCGCCTAAAACAGCTTGATAGTTTTGTCCTAAAATAATGACAGAACAAAGAATAAAGGCAAACCATGGAGCAAATGGGAAAAACTTAGCACGGTAGGCAAGATCTTCGAGCTTATAACCTTGAGCAATATAACCTTTACGGAAACGATAATGTGAAATTGCAATACCTAGCCAAACAATGAAACCACACATCCCAGACATATTGAGAAGCCAGTTAAAGACTTGCTTTTCACCGATAAAAGTCGTTAAGAAGCAGAATGCAGCAATAAATGTAGTCGCATATAAGGCATTCATTGGAACACCACGATTGTCGAGTTTTGCAAACCATTTTGGTGCGCGGCCTTGTTGAGCCATATCAAATAACATACGGGTAGACGAATACATACCTGAGTTACCTGCCGACAAAATAGCTGTCAAAATAACCGCATTCATTAAGCTCGCAGCGAAAGCAAAGCCTACTTTTTCATAAAGCAAGGTAAAAGGAGAAAGTGCAACATTTTCTGTTGTCGCAGCTTGTAATAGGTTTGGATCATCATAGGCAATGAGTGTACCGATAATGAAAATACACAACACATAGAATAATAAAATTCGCCAGAAAATCTGTTTAATCGCAAGTGGTATCGTTTTCTTTGGATCTTTCGATTCACCCGCAGCCACACCCACCATTTCGGTTCCCTGAAATGAGAACCCTGCAATCATGGCAACACCAATCATGGCTTGTAAACCACCTACAAAAGGCGCATCTTTGTAAGTCCAATTACCAAAAGTGGCCACACCTGGTGTCAACATCACCTTAATAATCATGGCAATACCAATGATAATGAAGGCAACAATAGCGATAACTTTAACCATTGAAAACCAGAATTCGCTTTCGCCAAATCCTTTTACACTCATCGCATTAATCATAAAAATAATGACGAGGAAGAGCGCACTCCAATAGAACCCGGGAATATCTGGAAACCAGAACTTCATAATAAACTGTACTGCAACGAGTTCAAACGCAACCGTGATTGCCCAGTTATACCAGTAGTTCCAACCTAGTGCGAAACCAAAGCCTTCTTCCACATAGCGACTGCCATAGGTGAAGAATGCGCCAGATGTCGGTGTATGAGTTGCAAGTTCGCCCAAGCTGGTCATTAAGAAATAAATCATAATACCAATGAGGGAATAGGCGAGTAACGCCCCACCTGGACCTGCATTTGCAATGGTTGAACCAGAAGCAAGGAAGAGACCTGTACCAATGGAACCACCAATGGCGATCATATTCAGATGACGAGCCCCAAGCTTTCGCTGGAGTTTTTCAGGAGCATGTGTTTCGCTCATGGAGATTCCTTACATAGTTTGTTATGCACAGGCATATAACACCTTAAAGCCTTGTAGATCAGTTTTAATCTCACACTGACCAAAGTGCTTCTCGATTAAGATCGGATAGTTTAAAAAACGGTTTGCTACAATCCATAGCTCACCTGATGCCTTTAAATGTTTTTTAGCGTTCTGGCAGAGTCCTTCACTTGCATCGTAGTTGGTATGAATACCTTGATGAAAGGGGGGATTACTGACAATGGCATCAAGTTCTGTTGGGGCGTCTGCAATTCCTGTAACGGGCTGCAATCTCAACTGGTCTGAACCTATTCCATTTCGACTAAAAGTCATTTCCGTTGACCGTAAAGCGAAGGCATCAATATCTAGGGCATGAATAATATTACTTGAATTTACTTTTGCCAAATAGCAACTGATAATTCCCGCACCACACCCGAAGTCGGCAATTCTACCTGATTTCACCTGATTTAGATAAGGGAGTAAAACAGCAGTTCCGACATCTAGATGATTTTGACTAAAAACGCCAGGTAGCGCGCAAATGGTAAGTTCTTGTTCATTTGCTTGAACAGTATAGGTTTTTAACCAGCTTTCAAGAGGTTTGATCTTTTCAGTTTTTTCAATTTTTAAATGCCATAATTGACAATGGCGTGCACTATCGAGTTTAAGTATCTGACCAAAACTTTGTAATTGTTTAGCTGCTCTTTCAACACCGCCTTTTTTCTCACCTACTAGAAAAACTGATTGATCAGCCTTTAAATGGCTCATCACTACATGCAATATATAGTTTAAAAGCTCTTTTGATTTAGGCACAAAAATTAAAGCTTGATCAAATTCTTGTGATGGAAACTCAACTGAGAAATGTGCTGGCGTACCTGTATTAATGAAACCTTGGTAGTCGGCATAATTCCATGTCCAGACTGAGGCATCAACCGCAGTAGGTAATTGACTGACTAAGGCATCATTGGGTGCATTAATCAACAAGAGTCTACCTTTTAAATAGTCTTGCTGTCTTAATACCACTTCACTTCTAGGATCCATGTACATCTCTCATGAAGAAGAATGCCCAGTGGAAACTGGGCAGTAAACAAAAAATTAAAAAATAGGTTATTTGTGGATTTCAGGCAGAACAATATTTAAAATTAGTGCTGCAATACCACCTGTTGCTACACCAGAACTAAAAATATTTTTAAATAACTCTGGCAAGTGCTCCAAAATTTGTGGAACTTGGGCAACACCTAAACCGAGTGCAAGTGATATTGCAATAATTAAAAGTGCGCGACGATCTAAATGAATTGATGAAAGAATGTTAATGCCTGAGGCAGCAACAGCGCCGAACATTACCATAACTGCTCCACCTAATACGGCTTGTGGAACAGCTTGTATTACACCAGCTACAGCAGGGAATAGACCTAATAAAATGAGTAAAGCAGCAATCCAGATTCCTACATAACGACTTGCTACACCGGTTAATTGGATAACGCCATTATTTTGGGCAAACACCGAACTTGGGAAAGTATTGAATAGGCCAGCAAGTAATGAATTTGCACCATTTACTAACACACCACCCTTAATACGTTGCATCCACTGAGGACCATCTACAGGTTGGTTTGATAGTTTACTGGTTGCCGTCACGTCACCAATTGCTTCTAATGAAGTCACTAAATAAATAAATGCCATTGGAATAAATAAGCCCCATGAGAAGCTTAAGCCAAAATGCATTGGTGTCGGAATTTGAATCACGGGTGCATCTTTTAAACCAGAGAAGTCTAAATACCCCATAAACCCGGCAAGAATGTAGCCAATAACTAAAGCAATTAAAATAGCTGAACTTTTAATCCAGACAATACGAATACGGTTTAGGACAATAATAATAGCAAGAACCGTACACGACATTATAAGGTTATCAGCACTGGCAAAGGTATGGTCCTGCATGGCTTGATAACCACCGCCCATACTAATCAAACCTTCTTTAATGAGCGTTAGACCAATCAGGAGTACCACAATACCTGTTACAAGGGGAGTAATTAGCTTTTTTACCCATGGGAGAATTTGTGATACGCCCATTTCAATAAATGAACCTGCAATCACAACACCAAAAATAGCAGCCATAACTTGATTGACTGGCGTCCCCGCAGCAACCATTGCACTGCCAATACCGATAATCGGGCCAATAAAGTTAAAGCTTGTTCCTTGAACAATGAGTAGACCTGCACCGAAAGGACCAACTTTTTTGCATTGTAAGAAAGTTGCAATTCCTGAAATGACCAAAGACATGGATAAAATCATGTTAGTTTCGGTACGTGAAACGCCCAAAGCTAAACAAATGAGAAGTCCAGGTGTAACAATCGGGACAATAATTGCAAGCAAATGTTGAAAAGCTGCTAGAAAAGCCACGAAGGGTTTTGGTCGGTCATCTAGTCCATAAACGAGGTCAAGACGGTCTTGTGATGGTTGATTGGACATGGGAGTAAATACGCCGCAATTTCGCAAATTGGCGCTATTCTAATCGAGATACCTATCTTTACAAAACGAAATACAGACTATTGGAAATTTTTTTTGTCAATGTCAATAAACTGTCACTACTCAAGAGTAGTGTTTTTCTGTATAATTTGCCCTCAAATTTTAGGCGTTTCGAATTTTCATGTCAGATATCAAAAATCTCCGTAATATCGCAATTATTGCGCACGTCGACCACGGGAAAACCACACTTGTCGATAAACTACTTCAGCAATCAGGTGCTCTCGGTGACCGAGCAGGCGAGATTGAGCGTGTCATGGACTCGAATGCGCTTGAAAGTGAACGTGGTATTACCATCTTAGCGAAAAACACCGCTATTACTTGGTTAGACAAACGTACAGATACAACTTACCGTATCAACATCGTAGATACCCCGGGACACGCCGACTTCGGTGGTGAAGTAGAACGTGTAATGTCGATGGTTGACTGCGTACTACTTCTTGTTGACTCACAAGAAGGCCCAATGCCACAAACTCGCTTTGTGACTCAAAAAGCCTTTGCTCGTGGTTTAAAACCAATCGTGATTATCAACAAAGTTGACAAGCCAAGTGCTCGTCCAGACTGGGTAATCGATCAAGTATTTGATTTATTTGATAACCTTGGTGCAACTGATGAGCAACTTGATTTCCCAATCGTTTATGCATCAGGTTTACGTGGTGTAGCGGGTCCTGCTCCTGAAGAGCTTGCAGAAGACATGACTCCGTTGTTCGAAACGATTGTAGACATCGTTGAGCCACCAGCGGTTGATGTTGATGGTCCATTCCAAATGCAGATTTCATCACTTGACTATAACAGCTTCGTAGGTGTTATCGGTGTTGGTCGTATTCAACGTGGTTCTGTAAAATTAAATACTCCTGTTACTGTAATTGACAAAGAAGGCAATACACGTAACGGTCGTATCTTAAAAATCATGGGTTACCATGGTTTAGAGCGTATTGATGTTGATTCTGCATCTGCGGGCGATATCGTATGTATTACTGGTATTGATGCACTTAACATTTCTGACACGATTTGTGATCCGAAAAACGTTGAAGCATTACCACCTTTATCTGTAGATGAACCTACAGTGTCTATGACTTTCCAAGTAAACAACTCACCGTTTGCTGGTAAAGAAGGTAAATTCGTAACTTCACGTAATATTCGTGAGCGTCTTGACCGCGAATTAATTCACAACGTAGCTTTACGTGTTGAAGATACTGATAGTCCAGACCGTTTCAAAGTGTCTGGCCGTGGTGAACTTCACCTTTCAGTTTTAATTGAAAACATGCGTCGTGAAGGCTTCGAATTAGGTGTATCACGTCCGCAAGTAATCATTAAAGAAATTGATGGTGAAAAACAAGAACCTTACGAAAACGTAACGTTTGACGTTGAAGAGCAGCACCAAGGCGCTGTAATGGAACAAATGGGTCACCGTAAAGGCGAAATGACCAATATGGAAGTTGACGGTAAAGGCCGTATCCGTATTGAAGCAACTGTTCCTTCACGTGGTTTAATTGGTTTCCGTTCTGAATTCTTAACCATGACCTCTGGTACTGGTATTATGACTTCAAGCTTCTCTCACTATGGTCCTCTTAAACAAGGTACTGTTGCGAAGCGTCAAAACGGTGTGTTGATTTCTATGGTTCAAGGTACATGTTTGGGCTATGCATTATTCAGCTTACAAGACCGTGGTCGTTTATTCGCTAAGCCACAGTTGGAAGTTTACGAAGGTATGATCGTAGGTATTAACTCTCGTTCAGACGATATGGTTGTAAACCCAACTAAAGCGAAACAGTTAACTAACGTTCGTGCGTCTGGTACTGATGATGCTTTAACTTTAACACCTGCAATTGAATTCACGCTTGAACAAGCTCTTGAATTTATTGAAGATGATGAGTTAGTAGAAGTTACTCCAAAATCAATTCGTATCCGTAAGCGTTACTTGACTGAAAACGAACGTAAACGTAACCGTGATAAATAATTTTTCTTAAATGAAAAAGAAAAACCGCTAAATTCGTTTAGCGGTTTTTTTATTACTTACTGGTAAAGCTGAAAGTAAACTTAAAGTCATATTTTTCTTGTAAGCAAATATGTTGTTAAAGTGTGAAATAGCTTTCTTTTTTTGAAAAAAATATTAAATTATCAATATCATGGCGAGTACTATCTAGACGGATAAGAGGCCAGTGAAAAAAGAAAAATATGATGTGTTCCTCCCCCCTACATCTGGAGATGTTTAGATGAGTATTATTCAAGAATTTAAAGAATTTGCCATTAAAGGCAATATGATGGATTTAGCCATTGGTGTAATTATTGGTGGTGCTTTTGGCAAAATCGTAGACTCGTTAGTAAAAGATATCATCATGCCGCTTATCACTGTAATTACTGGTGGTGGTGTTGATTTCTCGCAGAAATTTATCGTATTAGGTGCAAACCCTAATAACTTACAATCTCTAGATGCCTTACAAAAAGCAGGTATCAACGTATTAACTTATGGTAACTTCCTGACCATTTTAATTAACTTCCTGATTTTGGCTTGGGTTGTGTTCTTAATGGTGAAATTATTAAACAAACTTCGCCGTGATAAGAATGAGCCAGAAGCTCCAGCTGCAACTCCAGAAGATATTCAATTATTACGTGAAATTCGTGATGAGTTGAAAAAACAAGCTTAATAAAAAGAATTTGAGTATAAAAACGGTACCTAGCGTACCGTTTTTTATTACATAGCATTTTATACTGGACTAGAGATATTGATAAACTTGCTAAATCACAGTTAAGTTTAGCTAAGCAGATAGAACAGGAACATAAATTAATGAATCAGCTTTTTGTATATGGAACCTTATGCCCTAATAAAGCAAATGCTCATATTTTAGAGCAGATTGGTGGAAGCTGGACGAAAGCTAGTGTACGAGGGGTAATTCATATTTTAGATTGGGGGCCAGACAAAGGCTTAAAGGCCTTAGAGTTAGATTCGCAAGCAGATTGGGTAGAAGGCTATTTGTTTAGCACAGAAAAGTTAGCAGAAAACTGGCAAATGTTAGATGATTTTGAAGGCTTTCAATACCAACGCGTGACAGCTGATATAAAACTAGAGTCGGGTGAATATATTAAAGCTTGGACATATCAAATGAATGCCCAGGCTAATACTTTTGAAAACGATAATTAAATTAATGAGTCCTAACGTAAGCTGCCCATTCGGAATTTAACTTCTAAAAGATGATAGCCAAACTGACTTTTGATAGGACCTTGTAACACGCGTTCAGCAGCAGTAAAAACGACTTTGTCGATAACAGGTACCAACTGTCCTTTTTTGACTTCACCAAGTTCACCGCCACGTTTAGCTGAATTACAGGTAGAATATTGCTTGGCAAGTTTGGCAAAGTCAGCCCCACTTTGTAGCTTCTTTTTTAGCTGTTCGGCTAAGTCTTTATCTTTGACTAAAATATGTCGGACAATTGCTGTTTGCATGTTGTCTTTCTCCAAAAAATTAAGGCTTTTTCAGCTTTTTAAGCGGTTGGCATTGTGGGCAAAATACACTGGCGCGTTGACCAAGTTTTAAGTTTTCTAATGTGGTTTCACAGTTAACACACATTTCTCCGGCACGACCGTATGCGAGCAATGTTTGCTGAAAATAACCATTTTCACCCATGGCATTGCTGTAGTCTCGTAAAGTCGAGCCGCCTAAATCAATTGCCGATTTTAAAATGCGCTTAATCTCGATAACCAGTTTCTCAATTTGTTGCATAGTCAAATCGCCAGCAGGCTGAGCTGGGTGAATGCCAACATTAAACAAGCTTTCGGTTGCATAGATATTGCCAACACCAACCACTACATGATTATCCATGAGTGCAATTTTTATGCCGACAGCTTTATTCTTGAGTTTGGAAGCTAAATATTCTGCATGAAAGTCAGTACTTAAAGGCTCTGGGCCTAAAGTATCGATGAGTTTGCCTTGAGTTTCAGGGTTAAGCCAAAGAATGCAGCCAAAACGACGTGGGTCGTGGTAACGTAACTGATGATCTTCAAATTGAATAATCAGATGATCATGCTTTCTCAATTCATCGTTTGTTTGACATAGACGAAAGCTACCCGACATTCCTAAATGCCAGAGCATTTGATTTTGTTCAAACTCTGCCAAAATATATTTTGAACGACGATTTAATCCAATCAGGCGTTGCCCAACAAGTCTTTGAATATCATCTGGTATTGGCCAACGTAAGCTAGGATTACGTACTTCAACACTTAAAACTTTTTGATTCAATAAGGGAAATAAACTGGTTTTGGTGGTTTCGACTTCGGGTAACTCAGGCATGCCAACTCGCAGAATTAACAGATATACTGGATTAATCAAGTATAACGTGTGGTATGTAATATTTCAGAGAATACTATGTCAGATATTTTACCATTAAGCTGGTTTCAACGAGAAACTTCGGAAGTAGCATATGATTTAATCGGCTGCGTATTATGTAAGCGACAATCTGATGGACAAGTTATCCGCTGTACAATTAGTGAAACAGAAGCTTATTTGGGCGTGCGTGATAAAGCCTGCCATAGCTACAATGACAAACGTACCGCACGAACAGAAGTGATGTATCGCCATGGTGGTACCATTTATGTCTATTTAATTTATGGCATGTATGAAATGCTCAACATTATTACTCAAACAGAAGGTGTACCTGAAGGAGTGATGATTCGATCAGCATTTTTAAATAGTGCTTCAACCAAAAAAGAATATAAGCTTTTGGCTGGACCTGGCAAACTGACACGTTATTTGAGCATTGATCGGACTTTAAAAGGCCAGACTTTAGGTGAAGAATCTGGACTATGGATTGAGGCAGCCACTACACAACAAGAAGTGGTTTTAACGCCACGTATTGGAATTGATTATGCCGAGGAAGCAAAAGATTGGCCTGAACGATATTGCTGGAAAGATCATCCATCTTTGAGCCGATAACTCTTAAACTGGAAATCAATTTTTATATCGCAAAACGACTGTTCCAGATTTACAACAATGTAAACCGAATTCTATATCCAGACAAGGCACTGCTTTTTGTTATCATAACTACAATATAAATAAAGGAAATAAGCATGTCCTTATTACGCTTAGACCGACTTCACTACTGTATTTTGATGAGTATGGGCTGTATTTCTAGCCCACTTGTTTGGGCAGAAGACTTAAATTCAGACGTTGCCAAATTGCCTACTTTACATGTGGAAGCAACGCGTACTGATACTACTTACTTACAAACACCTGCTTCGGTTTTTCGAATAGATGCACCTCAGGCGGATAGTTCTTCACAAGTGAATTTGACCGAAGTTGTGAAGGGGATACCGAGTTTGCAAATTCGTAACCGTGAAAATTATGCGCAAGATTTACAGCTATCTATGCGTGGTTTTGGTGCACGTTCTACTTTTGGTGTCCGAGGTATTCGCCTATATGTGGATGGTATTCCTGCAACAATGCCAGATGGGCAAGGCCAAACGTCTAATATCGACTTAAGCAGTCTGGACCATGTTGAAGTCCTAACAGGGCCTTTTTCTTCACTTTATGGAAACTCATCGGGCGGGACAATTTTAACTTCTACTAAAGAAGGAAAGGGGAAAGACTCAATTGAGCTCAGCTATTCGGGTGGTAGTCACGATAAAAGCCGAGCAGGGCTAGTGCTACAAGGTGGAGCAAAAGGGGCGAATGAACCAAGTTATATTATTAGCTCATCATACTTCGATACCGATGGTTACCGAGAACATAGCGGGGCAGAAAAAATATTAAATAATGCAAAGCTCAGTTGGAACCTTGATGATGGAAGTAAAATCAACTGGGTGACTAACTATGTCAAAATCAATGCCGATGATCCACAGGGTTTAACGCATGATCAGTGGAATGCGAATCCAAAGCAACAAGTTCCGTTTTTAAAGCAATTTAATGTTCGTAAAGATATCGAACAAACCCAAACGGGCATGACATGGTCTAAGCCGATTAATGACAAAAATGAACTTTATGCCATGGCATATTTGGGTAATCGTCAAGTCACTCAGTATCAATCTATTCCTAAATCTACCCAAGATGCCAGTATCAATCATGCGGGTGGTGTGATTGATTTTGACCGTAATTATTATGGTGCTGATTTCCGTTGGATAGGTAAAGAACTATTGCCAAATACAACGGTGAGTTTGGGGGTTGCACTCGATGCGATGGATGAAGATCGTAAAGGCTTTGAAAACTTTAATTTAGTAAATGGTCAACCTTCTTATGGCGTCAAAGGTAAATTACGCCGTGATGAAGACAATACTCTGTGGAATATCGATCCATATTTACAAGCTTCATGGCAGTTCTTACCTACATGGCGTATAGATACAGGTGTACGCTACAGCAATGTGCATTACAAATCCAAAGATAACTATTTAAGTAATGGCGACGATAGCGGCAAGACTGATTACAGTAAAGTTTTACCGTCGCTTGCGTTAAGTTGGCAAATTTTACCTGAGCTCATGGCTTATATGAGTTATGCCAAAGGGTTTGAAACACCGACCTTTACTGAAATGGCATATCAAACTGATACGACAAAGTCAGGTTTTAATTTTGATTTAAAACCATCGACAAGTGATACCTATGAAGCTGGTTTAAAATCACAAAACCAATTAGGTGATTTTACTTTGGCAGTTTTTCAAACTAAAACCAAAAATGACATTGTTTCAGCAGGAAGCTCAAATGGTCGTTCTACCTTCCGAAATGCGGATAAAACTTTGCGTGAAGGGGTAGAGTTTGCATGGAATAAAAAGTTGTGGCGAGATTTAACAGCGACAGCAAGCTATGCCTATTTAGATGCTACTTTTGATGCGGATATTCCTGCTTTAGGCAATATTGCTCAAATTCCAGCTGGCAATGCGATTCCTGGAATTGCTAAAAATCAGGCTTACATTTCTTTAACTTGGCAACCGAGCCACGGACTATATGGTGGTGTAGATGTACAGTATATGGACAAAGTATACGTGAATGATACCAACAGTGACGCAGCACCAAGCTACAGTGTAACTTCAGCAAATATTGGTTATGCATGGGATTTAGGTAATTGGAAAGTCAAAAGCTTTGCTCGTGTAGATAACCTATTTGATAAAAATTATGCGGGTTCAGTTATCGTAAATGATGGTAATGATCGTTACTTTGAGCCCGCTGATGGGCGTAACTGGAGTGCAAGTTTACGTGTAATTAAACAATTCTAGGAATTTAAAATGGCAAAATTATTTGAAACGGTTAATTTTGATTCGCTACAACTGGTCAATAGAATTGTAATTGCCCCAATGTGTCAGTATTCAGCAACTGATGAAGGCGAAATTACCTATTGGCATGAGCAGCAATGGGCAAATTACGCGTTGTCTGGAGCTGGGTTATGCATTGTGGAGGCTACGGCTGTACAAGCGGAAGGTCGAATTAGTTACGCAGATCTTGGACTTTGGAATGATCAGCAACGTGACCAAATCAAAACTTTATTAGGAAAAGTTAAAACACTTTCTCCTATGCCATTTGGAATTCAGTTAGCACATGCTGGACGTAAGGCATCAACTGAAAAGCCTTGGTTGGGTAAAGGTCAAATTGCAAAAGATCAGCCACATGGTTGGCAAACAGTTGCTCCAAGTACAAGTACTTTTTCAGTTCACGATGCTGCGCCACATGCATTAACAATCGATGAAATTAAACAAATTCAACAAGACTTCGCTGCTGCGGCAAAACGTGCAGTTGAAGCTGGCTTTGAGCTAATTGAAGTACATGCAGCACATGGCTACTTGTTGCATCAATTTTTATCGCCAATTGCGAATCAACGAACAGATGAATATGGCGGTTCTTTAGAGAACCGTATGCGTATGACGCTTGAAGTACTTCAGGCAATTAAACTTGCTGTTCCTGCGGGTTATCCTGTAGGGGTGCGTTTATCTGCAACTGATTGGATGGATGGTAACGAACAGTGGGACGTTGAGTCTACAGTTGGGTTATCAAAAGCTTTAGAGCAGCTGGGAGCCGCTTATATCCATGTCTCTAGTGGTGGCTTACATGAACACCAAAATATTACCATCGGGGCAGGTTACCAAGTACCATTCGCGGAGCAGGTTAAAAAACATGTATCTATTCCTGTGATTGCGGTAGGTCTTATTACTGATCCACAGCATGCTGAACAAATTTTAGAAAACCAACAAGCTGATGCCATTGGTCTTGCACGTGCAATGTTATATGACCCACGTTGGCCATGGCATGCTGCAGCTACATTGGGGGCAAAAGTCAAAATTGCTCCTCAATATTTGCGTTGTCAACCACATGGCTTAAAACAGCTTTTTGATTCTTTTTAGTTTTTAATATTCGGGCAAATTAAGATTTGCCCGTTTTTCTTTTGAAATGAGTGAGGAAGTAGTCTGTGGTTTTTCAGGTAATTTTACCAATTTTGATTTTATTATTGATGGGGTACTGTAGTGTCCTCATTAAACTGGTAACACCTGAACAAATTAAGGCTCTGAGTGCATTTGTTATTAAAATTTCTTTACCTGCTTTTTTAATCCAATCTTTAGCCAATAAAAACTTACAAGATATTTGGCACCCAGCTTATTTTATTGCTTATGGTGGCGGCTCTTTAATCTTGTTTTTTTTGGCTTTTATCCTTTACCGCAAGTATTTTAAAAATAGCCTAACACATAGTGCAGTCATATCGATGGGCGCTTCTATGTCAAATACAGGTTTTATGGGTACAGCGATTCTAACCATGCTAATGGGGAGTCATGCTGCAATCTATATATCTTTAACCTTAATTATCGAAAATTTATTAATAGTTGCTTTAATGCTTATTTTGGCAGAAGCGGGTTTGCATCAACAGCAACGGCTTTTGCCTTTACTGAAAAAAACATTCATTAATTTACTTAAAAACCCTGTAATTATTGCAATTTTAGTTGGGATGAGCTGCATTTTGCTAGATATTCATCTGCCTTCAAAACTTGGACAAGCCTTAGAACTTTTAGGAAGAACAGCTTCGCCTCTAGCATTATTTGCTATTGGTGGCAGCTTGGTTGGTATTGGTATTACCGCCGTGAATTTCCAAAGTATATTGTTGGCTGGATTTAATGTCATCCTTATGCCTGTTGTGATTTTTGGGCTGTTCCTTTTACTGCCAAACGTGAGCCAAGAGATGTTATATGCTGGCACTTTACTTGCTGCGCTGCCAATGCCGATCGCTTTTGGTATTTTTGGTCAAGCCTACGGTTTAAATGAAAGAGCATTAACACCTTTAATGATAAGTACCATTATTGGTTTTATTGGGGTAAGTGGACTTATCGCTTTGTGGTGGTAAAAGAAAAGCCCCATACGGGGCTATTGTTTCTTTGCTATTTTTTAGGTGCAGGCTGTGTAGGGGCGGCTGCAGCTTGTTTATTCTTCTCAGCAATAATCTTTTCGACTGAAGCTAAAGATTCTCTAGCATTAGGAACATTTTGGTTAGCAAGTTCAGTAAAAATCTGTTTTGCTTGAGGCAAGTTCTGAGGAATGATATTGCCATTTGCCATCATAGTCGCTAAAGCCATAGACGCTGGTGCATAACCTTTTTGTGCAATTGCTTGTAAAGCTTCAATGCCTTGGCGTTTCATTAGCGGGTTTTTATTTTCAACCCCTTGGCTAATATCATAAAGTGCTTTGACTTGAATAGCAGGGTAGTTTCCTTTTCGAATTAAAGGCGCTAGCTTTTGTAAAGCAATTTGATGAGACTGTGGCTTTTTCTGAGCAAATAAAATAGTCGCAATTTTTACCGTTGCATCATCAGAGCCTTGAGCTGATGCTTTTTGCACATATTGGCTAAATTTATTACTATCTTTTGCAACGCCTAATTCACCAGTTTCATAAATCTGTGCAAGTCTATAACTGGCCTGAGCATAACCTTTGTTTGAAGCGTCTTCATAATATTTTAGAGCTTTGGCATTATCTTTAGGGGTGCCTTGTCCCATTTGCGTCATATAGCCTAAGTTATAGATCGCTTGAGCATTGCCTGTCTGCGCAAGGCGCTGCACTTCTTGGAAAGCAGCAGGATAATTTTTTGCCGCATACAATTGTTCAGCCTGTTTAAAGACATCATTTTTTGCCACAGATGCTGTAGTGTCTGCCGCAAAGATTGATGAACTTGAAATGGCGATTAGGCTGGCGATGAGTAATTTCTTCATTTCTTTTTAACCTTTTACTTTGTAGCTACATCATTCCATCGATGTATTGAATCAACTCAACTTCTCATCATAAATATTGATAGATGAAAGTAAACAGCCGATTTGTATATAAAACGATGTCTATAAAGCAAACTGTGGAGAAAAGTAATACGCCACCTCTACTTAAGAGAGTGGCGTATTGGATTATTTTACTGACTGTAATAATGCTTCAATCTGTTTTGCATCACTTGGTACGCCAGAGATTCTTTGACCATCTTGTAAGAACAGAGTTGGTGTGCCATCTATATTTAATTTCTGGCCTAAAGCAATATTTTTCTGAATTGGACTTGTACAGCTTTTGCCAGCCGCTGGCAATTTACGGTTAAGCATATAATTTATCCAAGCTTCTGAAGGGTTCTTTGAACACCAGATCTGATTTGAAACTTTTTCAGCATTGGGGTGCAAACTGGTCAGCGGATATAAGAATACATATACCGTTACGTTATCAACCCCAACCATATTTTGTTCTAGACGCTGACAGTAAGGACAATCAGGGTCACTGAAAATATAAAGAGTACGTTCTCCTTTACCTTTTACATATTTAATCGCTTGGTTTAGAGGTAGCTTTTTAACATCAATTTTACCCAATTCGGCAATTCGTTCTTCTGTCATATTTTTTTGTTGTTTGATATCAACCAAATTGCCTACAAAAAAGTATTTAGCATCTTGATTGGTATAAACAATACGACCGCTTGTATACACTTCATAAATACCTTGCACAGGTGATTGATAAACACCTTTTACAGGTAAGTCTGGGTAATTTGTTTTCAGATTTTGTTCAAGTGTTTTGACATCAGCATGAGCAGAACCGAAAAAAGCCAGACTCAACATGAGTGTAGCAAGTTTAGTTTTCATATTTTTTCTCTTAGATTACAACATGGACTATGATGGCATAGAAAAATTAAAAAATTGATGCCCTAATTAAATGAATTTATTAGAATTTTGTATCTATAGAAAAGCCCGTAGGGTCATCCACGGGCTTTTTATTTGCTAAATCTGCTTATTGTGGTCTAGCAACATCACCACTTAAAGCTTCCGGTAAGTCGAGAACTTGAAGGCCGAGTTCAGCTAGAGCGGCTGGTTTTGCAACCACTAACGCAATATATCCGTCAGGAGTTTGGGTACTATTTACTACTTCAATATCGTTATTTAATTGAGTAGCTGGAGCAGGTGCTTCACCTGTACCTTGAACTAGATGCAACCAGTGTTTTGGTTTTGCTTTAAACCAAAGGCGCGCCACAATTTCTTGACCTAAGTAACAGCCTTTATCGTAATTGACGCCTTCACGTTGATGTAAACGTAATTCTTGTGGCTGAAACTCATGTTCGGTCGCTTGAGCAATCCATGCTTGACCCGTCATGATAGCTTGTTTTTGCCATTCGGAAATATCAGTTTCTGTAGAGCTGAACTCAGTGTGACCATTCACAACTTTTGGAAACACAGCGCCTTGTTCACTTAAGGTCATTTTTGAAAATGCGCCATATTTTTTAATATGCTTAGCAAACTCTTCAGCTTGATCTTGAGTAACAACAATCTCAAAACTTTCAGCGTTAATCTTTTTCAACCATAGGCCAAAATGAATACGGCCTTTAAGATCACAAATGGCTGTATAGCGTGTTTCATTTTCAGCTAAACGCTCAGTATCGACAGTCACTTGGCCTTGTAAAAACTTCTGTGCATCTACACCGTTTAATGCATATGAGGAGAAAGCGAGCAGACTCATGATTAATCTCAAATTCAATATGTTTCTTTATGATTGATGACTATTTTGCTCCATTTTTATCAAAAAATCAGCCTTAGTTTTCGTAATTTAGTTTTGTCAGAAACTGGTTATATAAATAGAAAAAACACCAAAAATATACGTTAAATGAAATTCTAGGGTTTAAGCTACTAAACATAATTTCTATAACCTAAATGGACTTAAAATAAGGAGAACATAATGGCAACAGGTACAGTAAAATTACATCGCGTATTTAAAGCACCCGCTGAACGGGTTTATCGTGCTTTTCTCGATCCAGATGCTTTAGTTAAGTGGATGGCACCTCACGGTTTTACTGCGAAGGTTCATAGTTTTGATGCAAAAGTAGGTGGCTCATATAAAATGAGTTTTACCAACTTTTCAACAGGTTCAACACACTCATTTGGGGGAACTTATGTTGAACTCATTCCAAATGAATTAATTCGCTATAACGACCAATTTGATGACTCAAATTTACCTGGTACGATGCAGGTCACTATTACATTAAAAACTGTATTGGTAGGCACAGAAATTCACATTACCCAAGAAGGCATACCAGAAGTTATTCCTGTAGAGGCGTGTTATTTAGGATGGCAGGAGTCTTTGTCCTTATTAACACTGTTAGTAGAAGCCGAGATCCCAGATCAGTAATCGCCTTTTAAAATTTGGGCACCGTAAAGAAAAAAGTGAGTAGAGAACTACTCACTTTTTTCTTTTTAATTATGACCAAAAGAGAACAAAATATTTAATATGTTGATGAGGTCTAAACAATAAGGCTGTCTAGTGAGAAAAAGACATGGAAATACACATTAAAAGAATTTATGAACATGTAAGTGTCAATGATGGAAAGCGAATATTAGTTGATCGGCTATGGAGCCGAGGGATAAGTAAAGAAAATGCCCATTTAGATTTATGGTTAAAAGAAATAGCCCCCTCAACTGAACTGCGTAAGTGGTTTCATGCAGAGTCCGCAGAACACTGGGATGAGTTTAAACAGCGCTATTTAAAAGAACTAGAAACAAACCCAGCAGTTAAAGAGTTACAAGACATTGTGTCACATCATAAAGTCACGCTTTTATATTCGGCAAAAGATGTGGAACATAACCATGCAATTATTTTAAAAAAATACTTATTAGAAAAGAGCAAAAGTTAAATATATAAATTTTTTTTTGGTAAAAGTCTTTTATTTAAAACTTTAAAAAATGAATCATATCTCGCATAATATACTTTTTGAGATTTTTTTATGTCTTTACCAAATTGCCCAAAATGCCAATCAGAATATACCTATCAAGACGGCGACTTATTAATTTGCCCTGAATGCTCACATGAGTGGAAGGAAGGGGAAGCTTCAATTGCTGATGAACAAGAAGTGATTAAAGACGCAAATGGTAATGCCTTGGCAGATGGCGATAGTGTCACTGTGATTAAAGACTTAAAAATTAAAGGTTCATCGTCAGTTGTTAAAGTGGGAACAAAAGTAAAAACAATTCGTTTAGTACCAGATGCAAGTGATAGTCATAATATCGATTGCAAAATTGATGGTATTGGTCAGATGAAATTAAAATCTGAATTTGTAAAAAAAGCTTAATTTGTTAATTTTAATTACATTTCGGTAGAGGTACCTATCAGACCTCTACCTTTTTAAACTTTCAACATCCTTATAATTTTATTACGATAATGTATAAAAAGTAGACTATCCAAAGTTACATTGCTCATTTATATTGTCATTAATAACAAATAACTTTCGTCCAGAATAATAACGAAAGTCATACCCACACCAACAAAAAAACGAGGTTCTTATGGCAGGATGGTACGAGATTTCACAAGCGAGTGATGGACAATATCGCTTTGTACTTAAGGCTGGTAATGGCGAAATTATTTTAAATAGTGAGCTATATAAAGCGAAAGCATCGGCAGTCAATGGTATTGAGTCAGTTCAAAAAAATAGTGGTGACGATGGACGATATGATCGTTTAACTGCAAAAAATGGAAAACCTTACTTCAATTTAAAAGCTGCAAATCATCAAATTATTGGTACAAGTCAATTCTATGCGAGCGAAGCATCGCGCGATAAAGGGATTGAATCGGTGAAAACCAATGGATCTTCAGCAACCATTAAAGACTTAACGGTTCAGGCGTAAAATTAAATGTAAAAAAAGCAGCTTCTAAAAGCTGCTTTTTTATTTATGTCTTTATTAACGCGCTAACTTAGCTAAAAGTTCTTCTTTAGTTAAATTGCTCGCTTCAGCATCGCGGCGACCTTTATATTCAAACGTACCAGCATCAAGGCCTTTCTCACCAATTACGATACGGTGTGGAATGCCCATTAACTCAAGGTCAGAGAATTTAACACCTGGACGTTCATTACGGTCATCAAGTAATACATCAAAACCTTGAGCTTGTAATTCAGCATAAAGTGCTTCAGCTGCTTCAAGAGTGCGAGGTGATTTGTGTGCATTCATTGGAACAATTGCGATTTCAAAAGGAGCAATTGCTTGTGGCCAAATAATCCCTTTGTCATCGTAGTTTTGCTCAATTGCAGCTGCAACTACGCGCGTTACACCAATACCGTAACAACCCATTGTTACTGTAAATGGTTTGCCATCTTCACCTAAAACTTTACAGCCTAATGCTTCAGAGTATTTAGTACCAAGTTGGAAAATATGACCCACTTCAATACCGCGTTTAATTTGTAGTGTGCCTTTACCATCTGGAGATGGATCGCCTTCAACCACATTACGCAAATCAAAGATTTCAGTAATTTGTGCATCACGTTCCCAGTTTACGCCTACAGCGTGTTTATCAGCTTCATTTGCACCAGCAACAAAGTCAGAAAGAACAGATGCAGCACGGTCAACAATTACATTGATACCTTTTTCAACCAAACCTTGTGGACCTGTAAAGCCAGCAGTTAAGCCAAATGCTTGAAGTTGCTCTTCTGTTGCAAACGTAAGAGGAGCGGCAACTAAAGGATGTTTCTCAGCTTTAATTTCATTGAGTTCGTGATCGCCACGTAAGAATAGGGCAACCACAGGTACATTACCTTTTTCGTCTGCAATACCTTGAACCAATAACGCTTTTACTGATTGTTTAGGATCAGCATTTAAGAACTGGCATACATCAGCAATTGTTTTTTGGTTTGGTGTTTCAACCAACTTAAATTCTTGTGCAGGCGCTGCGCGTTCACCTACTAAAACAGCCTCAGCCATTTCAACGTTCGCTGCATAATCAGATTCAGTTGAAAATGCGATGTCATCTTCACCACTTGAAGCCAATACATGGAATTCATGTGAAGCTGAACCACCAATTGAACCTGTGTCAGCTTGAACTGGGCGGAAGTCTAAACCTAAGCGAGTAAAAATACGGCTATAAGTGTCGTACATTACATCATAGGTTTCTTGTAATGATTCTTGAGTTGCATGGAAAGAATATGCATCTTTCATAATGAACTCGCGTGAACGCATTACACCAAAACGTGGACGAATTTCATCACGGAATTTGGTTTGAATTTGATAGAAATTTACAGGAAGTTGTTTATAACTTTTTAGCTCGTTACGTGCTAAATCGGTAATTACTTCTTCATGTGTAGGACCAAGCACAAACGGGTTGTCGTGACGATCTTTGAAGCGTAATAATTCAGGGCCGTATTGTTCATAACGACCGGATTCTTCCCACAAGCTTGCGGGTTGAGTCACGGGCATGAACACTTCCATAGCACCTGAACGATTCATTTCTTCACGAACAATCGCATCAACTTTTTTAAGCACACGTGTTCCCATCGGCAGCCATGTATATAAACCAGATGCCAATTTACGAATCATCCCCGCACGTAACATGAGCTGATGTGAAATCACTTCAGCATCGTTTGGGGTTTCTCTCAACGTTGCAAATAAAAAGCGGCTTGCGCGCATGGAAAAAGTCCTAAAAAGTTAAGCGTTATAAAAACGCAGATTATACGATAGTTGCTGCATTATGACATGAATCGTCGAGTTTGACGCAGCATAAAGTTTTTCAAGTCATCCAGATAAGTGAAAATGACGGGTACTACTACAAGAGTCAATAAGGTAGAGGTGATTACACCACCAATAACAGCATGGGCCATCGGCGCACTTTGCTCTCCGCCTTCGCCCAAGCCTAAAGCTAATGGAACCATACCCATGACCATAGCACTAGTAGTCATTAAAATAGGGCGTAAACGGGTTTCACCCGCTTGTAAAATAGCATCATAACGACTTTCCCCATGTTCCATGGCCTTTTTAATAAAGTCGATAAGTAAAATCGCGTTTTTGGTTACTAGCCCCATGAGCATAATAATGCCAATAATTGAAAATAGGTTTAGGGTACTTCTGAACAAGAACAGTGCAAGGAACACCCCAATCAATGACAGGGGCAAAGATGCCATAATCGCAGCTGGGTGAATAAAACTATTAAACTGAGAACCCAAAACAATATAAATAAATACAATGGAAAGCGTAATAGCAGTTAATGCATAACCCGCAGACTCGGCCATGTCGGCATTAGCACCTTGAGTATTGAAGGTATAACCGGCAGGCAACTTAAATGCTTTTTGCATTTTATCGATGTCTTTACCGATATCCCCACTTGGGCGTCCTGACGTATTGGCTTGGATGAGTACTTCGCGCTCAAGATCGCGTCGATTAATTTGTGACGCACCGAATTTTTGCTCGGTTGTTGCTACTGCACTCAATGGAACTAATATCGGTTGTCCATTTGCACCAGTTTTGTTTGAGTTGAGATATAGGTTTTGCACGTCTTGCGGAAGCATACGTTTGTTTTCATTTAAACGGATATTTACATCATAAGTTTCGCCGTCACGGTCTTCCCACGTTGTGACATTATCGCCCGCAATGAGTGGTCGAATCGCATTGGCAACTTGGGAAACAGACAACCCTAAGTCACTTGCCAGTACACGATTAATATGAACACCTAAAGTTGGTTTCGGTTCTTTTAACGAGCTTTCTAAATCGACCACACCTTTAATTTTACCCATTTCAGTCATAAATCGATTTGAAATTTTTTGAAGTTCATTCAGGTCAGTTCCTTTAATCGAAATCATGATTGGCTTTTGACCACCAGAAACTGAATCTTGAGCCGCAGCAACGGAGGTAACACGAATACCCGCTACGGTTTGCAAACGATCACGGAATTCATTATTAAGCGTTGTTAAATCTGAACTACGTTGTTGTTTTGGTTTTAAAGTCACTCCTAAACCAGCGTGGTTTTTACCAGAGTCTATTGTGCTATTTACAACTCCGTAGGTAGAAACCACATCGGGAAATTGCCTAATAATTTGATCGACTTGATGTAACTTGGCTTGAGTATATTCTAAAGAAGCATCGACAGGCGTCTCGAACTGAATACGGATTTCACCTTTATCTGGAACTGGTACAAATTCGGTTCCAATCAATTTAGATAAACCTAAGGCCGCAACCAGTGAAGCAATCGCAATAATGACTGTAATAAAACGAAAGCGTAGAGCAAGTTTCAACAGCTTTTCATAAATATGGGTAAGGCCATCTAATAATCTAGAAATGTGATTAAAGAAACGTTGTAGTCGACTTTCTTTTTTCTTTACAGGGTCTTTCCAATGTGCTGAAAGCATTGGGTCGAGTGTAAAACTAATAAACATGGAAATAAGAACAGCTGTACTTACAGTTACCCCAAACTGGTAGAAGAAACGCCCAATTAACCCCCCCATGAAAGCAACAGGTAAAAATACCGCCACAATGGTAAGGGTAGTTGCGAGTACTGCTAACCCAATTTCTTTGGTGCCATCTAAAGCGGCGGTGACATGGTCTTTGCCAAGCTCTGTATGCCTAACAATGTTTTCTCGAACTACAATCGCGTCATCAATTAATAGGCCAATACTGAGTGATAGAGCTAACAGGGTCATCATGTTAATACTAAAACCAAAAGCCCAGATGAACGTTAAAGTTCCAAGCAGGGTAATGGGTAAAGTTAAACCTGTAATGACGGTAGATCGGAAAGAACCTAAAAAGAGTAAAACAATTAAAACTGCTAAACCTGCTCCTTCAAGAATGGTATGTACTACATCTTTAATTGAAGCGCGAATCCCTTTGGAGCTGTCTGCGACGACTTTATAGTTTAATCCCGCAGGCATTTGAGCTTTTAGCTTCTCTAAAGTTTGGTAAGTTTTATCGACGACTTGAATTACATTAGCATCAGAACTTTTTAAAATGTCGATAGAGACAGCCGTTCTTCCATTATAAAAAGCACTGGATTGCAGTTCAGCTTGAGTATCTTCAACAGTTGCTACTTGTTTTAGGAAAATAGGCGAGCCATTTTTATTGGCAATGACCAAATCACCAAAACCAAAAGGATGAATAACTTTTGATTGAATCTGTACCACTAGTTCAGAATTCTTTTGCTGTAAAGTTCCTGCAGGTACTTCTATATTTTCATTTTTTAGTGTGTTAATGACCTGATCAATGCCAATACCATAGCTTTGTAATTGTTCAGGATGAACTTTTATACGAATTTGGCGTTTCGCATCACCTAATAAATTGACATTACCTACACCAGAAACGGTTTTAAGCTGCGGCACAATTTTTTTGTCTACATAAGAACTTAATTGAGCCAAGCTCATCGTATTCGACTCAAACACCACCGACATAATCGGGCTAGATGAAGGATCGTAGCGTTGCACAATCGGCGTATCAATTTCATCACGAAATTGAGCGACAACAGGAGCAATTTTGTCGCGCACATCTTGTGCTGCAATTGCTGAAGAGGTATCAAGATTAAACTCGGCAATCACCATCGATGATCCTTCACTTGAACGTGAAGTAATTTGTTTAATGCCTGAAATTGTATTGATTTGATCTTCGAGTTTTTTTGTAATATCAGACTCAACCGCTTCAGGTGAAGCACCAGCATATTGCGTGGTAACCACTACAAATGGGAAATCTACATTAGGAAACTCTTCAACGGTCATGCGCTTCCAAGAGGCTAACCCGAGTACCATTAAGCACAGCATCATCATAATCGTAAAAACGGGATACTTCACACTGATTCGGGTAAACCACATAAGCTATTTGCTACCTTATTTATTTTTTTCGGCTGTAAGCGTCACTTTTTTATTGATATCGGAATCGTCAAACTGGATACGACTTACCTGATCTGTGCTTTGTAGACCTTGTACCAAAGCAATATTTTCGTTGTAACGCTGCTCAACTACCCGAATTTTGACCTTTTGAATGGTTTGATTGCGTATCACCCATACGAAAGGATCTTGTTGCAGGTTTTGAATACTATCTAAAGGAATAGTTTGTCCTTGATTGTGATCACTTTGCAAAATAATGCCATTAATAAAAGCGCCGATACTGAGTGAATCAATTGCTTCTTTAGGACTCGCAAAGAATTCAATTTGTCGACTATCTTGGTCTGCTACAGGTGAGACCCGAGTCAGTATGGCATGTAATTGTTTTGAATTACCCTGAATCTGATATTGAATAGAGCTGCCGACTTTTAGTGCAGATTGTTGCTCAATAGGCAACTTTGCCTGTATTTCTAATTGATCAGGATTAACGATTTCAAAGAGCGTTTGTCCAACCGATACAGTTTGTCCCGGTTCAACTTGTCGTTTAGTAATGACACCTGAAATCGGGCTAGTAATAATACCATCTCGATCAGCCTTTTTAGCAATATCAACATTGGCTTGCTGAGCTCTAACACTTTCAAGTTGACCCTTATAATCTACCTGACTCTGTTCAAACTCTACACGGGCAATAAAGCCTTGATTAAGTAGTCTTTGTTTTCGATTCATCAAATTACGTGCAAGCTCTGCTTGTGCCTGAGCTGAAGCAAGATTTGCTTCAGCTTGAGCTAAACGTGCAGCATTATCTTGATTGTTTAATCTGACTAAAACTTGGCCTTTTTGTACTTTTTGTCCCACATTTGCATTAACAGATGTTGCTGTCGCACTGACTTGAGCTTGAATAGAGCTTTGTTGTACCGCACGAATAGTTCCTGTAAAGGCAGTCTGAGCAGCAAGCGAACCTTCTTTTACAGTAATTAAATCTTGAGGAATAAGTTCAATTTTTTTTGGTTCAAATGTTGTGGTTTTTGGTGCTTCTTGCTGATGACATGCAGCTAAAATCAAACTCAGGCTAATTAAGCTTAATTTAAAAAAAGTAGAAGGGGTAAGATGCGTTGTGCGCATACAGCATCATCCTGTAATTCAAATTTTATTTTGCCCCTATTCTTGATAAAGCTGTGCGCTTATTCAAGCTTTTTTAAACGTTCGATAATATTTTCATAGTCTTTATTGGTGCGATTATAGTTTTTTGAAAGTATTTCAAGTGTTTGTTTAACCTTATTAATATTCATCAGATTGTTTTCAATTAGGGTTTTATGCCTTTCAGGAACCTTTTCACCTTTACGAAAATATTCCATTTCCTGACGTTTAAATAAAATTTTGTCTTGTTGTAATTGGCTCAGTTGTTCCTGTTGATAATTCATTTGTTTTTTGATTGCCAATAAAGCTTGGTCTCTTTTAATCAACGCAGTTTTACTATTGCTATATGCTTTTTTTAACTTGTTATCTTCTTCCCTATATCGAGCAGATAATGCACGTTGTGAAGATTGATTTAGATCAGCTTCAGAATTATAGGGATGATTTCTTTTAATGACCTGCATATTTTGGTCAAGTGCCTCATATCCATAGCGAATATGAGCGGGGGTTACAGATGTACTAATATTAGCAATGCCATGCTGGTCGTAATAGCGATACCAAACAGCTTTAGGAGCACCATTTGCAGCTAAAGTTGGGGATGAGAAAAACAGGGCTCCGCAAGAAGCAATGCTTATAAAAACAGACAAGCAGGTCCTATAAAAGGCATATTTCATCCGCTTATTCATAAAATTCCCCAAAAAAGAAAGCTAAACCGCTTATTTTTAAATAATTAATCTTAAATATATTAGTTATTATTTAACTGAATAAAAATATCGACATTCTAAAAAAAATGATAATTTTTTCGAAAGTGTGATGAGGTTAAAAGTTATTGTTTATAAATGAGAAAGTAGACAAAAACCTTTCATTGAAAATAGAAGTATAGATATGTTAAAAATGCGTATAAATCTGTAAAAACAAATTTAAGTTAAATTGCATTTATATTTTATGTTATGGGGATGGAAGATTAAATGGAAGATGCGTTCCAAAATCTGAAAGTAATGGTTATTGATGACTCAAAAACTATTCGCCGTACAGCAGAAACATTATTGCAACGTGAAGGTTGTGAAGTGATTACTGCTGTCGATGGATTTGAAGCTTTATCTAAAATTGCTGAAGCGAATCCGGATATTGTTTTTGTAGATATCATGATGCCTCGTTTAGACGGTTATCAAACTTGTGCTCTGATTAAGAACTCTCAAAATTATCAGAACATTCCCGTTATCATGCTCTCTAGTAAAGATGGTCTATTTGATCAGGCAAAAGGGCGTGTGGTAGGTTCAGATGAATACTTGACGAAACCATTTAGCAAAGATGAATTGTTAAATGCGATTCGTAATCATGTAAGTTCATAATTAAGTAATTTAAGGGCAAAGAAGAAATGGCACGTATTCTTATTGTTGATGACTCACCAACAGAAACTTATCGTTTTAGAGAAATTCTAACTAAGCACGGTTACGATGTAATTGAAGCATCTAATGGTGCAGATGGTGTAACTTTGGCAAAAGCAGAACAGCCTGACTTAGTGTTAATGGATGTTGTAATGCCAGGTGTAAATGGCTTTCAGGCAACACGCCAGATTACCCGTGATGAAGACACTAAGCATATTCCAGTTGTTATTGTAAGTACTAAAGATCAGGCAACTGACCGAGTATGGGGTAAACGTCAGGGTGCTCTCGATTACTTGATTAAGCCTATTGAAGAAAAGCAACTGATCGATGTAATTAAACAATTTCTAAATTAACTCATCCATCCATAAAAACATAAATGGCGGGTCTACACCCGTCTTATAGGATCGAGTATGGCCGCGAACGGATTTATTGAGTTACTTCGTTTGTCTAAACGGGGTAACAAGAATTACGCTTCAGTCCAAAATGAAGCAGAGCGATGGTCAGGAATTGCTTTTGAAATGAGAGGGCAATACTTCGTCGCACCACTTGGGGAAGTGTCAGAGGTTATCTATCCACCAAAATATACACCTGTTCCAAATACCCAAAGTTGGGTGAAGGGACTGGCAAATATTCGGGGAAGATTACTTTCAGTTTCTGACTTGGCACATTTTATTTCAGGGCAACGAAGTTCATTTTCGGCTGCCCAAAAAGTGTTATGTATTAGCCATCACGACCAATATGTGGGATTGGTTGTTGATCAGGTCTTGGGGATTCAACACTTTAATAAGAAAAGCTTTTTTTCTCAAAGTTCAAACTTGGAGGAAAATTTAAAAGAATATTGCCAAGGGTATTTTCACCAACACAATCAGCATTGGCATGTTTTTTTATTTAGTCGATTATTGCAAAACCCACATTACATGAATGCATCGACAAAATTTATAAACTAATTTTTATGCTGTTAATACACAGTGTATTTTTCTGGGGAGAAGCTGTATGGGCTTTAAACTTAAAAAGAAAAGTGGCAATCGTAGTGTAAACGAAAAATCGAGTGTCAACTTTATTGCGAAAATTCAGTCACAAATTGAGCAATACGCCAGTTTATTTGGGGAAAGTAAAAAGTCCAAGCCTATCCTTTATGTAGCGTTGTTATGTTTAGTATTAGCTTCAACTTCGCTTGCTTACTTGTTTTATAGTGTACCTCGACATAACGAATTAACACGTAGTATGGGTGAGTTACGTTTACTATCACAAACGATTTCTAGACAGGCTACAGAAGCGACAGCTTCTGGTTCACCTCAAGCCATGAAAGACTTGGTTGAATCGCGTCAAACTTTTGCCAAAAATATAAAAAATGTCGAAAATATTTATGGTACATCTTCAAAAGAATATAAAAAAGTAGCGACTCTGTGGAAATCTTTGTCTTATGACATTGACTTGATCTCATCACAACAGGACGTAATTAACCAGTTATATAATATGAATATCTCGATTAGTGATTCTATTCCTGAGATTCAAGCTGAATATAACTTGATGGTTGATAAGATGGTCCGCGAAAAAGTATCAAGTAATCAGGTCGTAATTGCTAAAAACCAAGTATTTATTGCGGAACGTATTTTACGATCTATTAACTCGGTTTTCGTTGGTACAGAGAACTCTGAAAACTCAGCGCATGACTTTAGTGTTGATATTGAGACTTTTGGTGTGTACTTAGATGCACAGCTAAATGGAAATGCGGAGTTGGGGGTAGCTAAAGTTGAATCTCCTGAAGTGCGTGAATCTTTGGAAGGTATCAAAACTGAATATGATAAAGTTTTAAAATCTGCTGCAACTTCTGTCCTCAAGCATACAAACCAGATCGTAAACGTACGTCAATCATCAAGTGAGATCTTCTCTCAATCTGATGCAATGTTAACTGCTTTAGGTGATCTTTCAGAGCAAACCCAATATGGCTGGAAGGCTTTTGCGTTAGTTGCTGTACTGACATTATCACTTCTTGGCTTAATTACTTCTGTTTTAAAGCTTTTATCACTTCGTAGTAAAGCAGATAAACAACGTGTAGCTATATTACAAGAAGAATATGATCGTAACCAGAATGCGATTTTACGTTTACTTGATGAAATTGCCGATCTTGCAGATGGTGACTTACGTTCATATGCAACGGTATCTGAAGACTTTACTGGTGCGATTGCCGACTCGATTAACTTTGCGATTGACCAGTTACGTGACTTAGTATCACGAATCCATGAAACTTCTCAGGAAGTTGCACGTTATACGCAAGATACTCAAAATATTACTAACCAGTTAGCAGAGGCATCTGAGCACCAAGCACAAGAAATTGCCGGTGCATCAACTGCAATGAACGAAATGGCATTGTCGATTGACCAAGTATCTGCCAACGCCTCTGAATCTGCTCAAGTAGCACAACGTTCGGTATATATTGCATCTAATGGCGCACAAGTTGTAAACCGTTCTATTGAGGGTATGGATACCATTCGTGAACAGATTCAGGAAACCTCGAAACGTATTAAGCGTTTGGGTGAGTCTTCACAAGAAATTGGTAACATCGTATCGCTTATTAACGATATTGCAGACCAAACAAACATTCTAGCCTTAAATGCAGCAATTCAAGCATCTATGGCCGGTGAAGCAGGTCGTGGTTTTGCCGTGGTTGCTGACGAAGTTCAACGTCTTGCAGAACGTTCAGCTTCGGCAACTAAACAGATTGAAACGCTTGTTAAAACGATTCAAACGGATACCAACGAAGCCGTTATTTCAATGGAACAAACGACAACAGAGGTTGTACGTGGTGCTAACTTAGCGAAAGATGCGGGTATTGCACTTGATGAAATTCAAAAAGTATCGGGTGACTTGGCAAACTTAATTGCGAGCATTTCTGATGCAGCAAAACTTCAATCAGCTTCTGCGAGTCACATTGCTGCAACCATGACTGTTGTACAAGAAATTACTTCACAAACAACAACGGCAACCTTCGATACTGCTCGTTCTGTATCTGAATTGGCGAATATGTCGGAGTCATTACGTGAGTCAGTAACGGACTTTAAATTACCTGACTAAATTGGGGGATGAGAATAGCTATTCTCATAATAGCTATTCTTTTAAAAGTATGAGCAGCGCCAGACAAATATTGGGGAAATAGCTATTTTTCTGGTGTTGACTCTGTAGTTTTCCCCATTCAGGGGGTAAGCAAAAGAAGCCTTTGCTATGAAAGAAATATTAAAAACTTTAACTGAAGCAATGACGCTACCTGAAGATAGCTATTCTGAACAAGATGCTGAGTTTCTTGAAATCTTCGTTGAAGAAATTGAAGAAATTTTTGTTGATTTGCAACCATTATTAAATGAATGGTTGCAGTCTGAGAATACTGCTACGCTCACTGAAATCCGCCGCCATTTCCACACTTTAAAAGGTTCTGGAAGAATGATCGGTGCTAAATCTTCAGCTGAGCTTGCTTGGACAGTTGAAGACACGCTTAATCGCGTAATCAATCAAACCCTTAAATTGACTCCAGCAATCCAGAGCTATGTTCAATTAGTATTTAAGTTCTATTTTCTTAAATTAGTAGATAACTTTAAGCAAAAAAGAGCACATGCAGTAGATTTTCGACCGCTTATTTTATTAGGCCAACAACTACAACAACAGCAAAGTTTAGAACCTGCTTTAGAAGAGCTTTTACAACTTTCAAATACGCTTACTGCCGAAACAATGACTGGGCTTGAGCTAGACTATATTGAGCAAAACTCATTGGCTGAGCCAATTGTTGAAGACGTAGATACTGAAATTGCAATAAATCTAGATGAAACTTTGACCTTGTTTATGGAAGAGGCAGAGGAGCATTTAACTACAATTCATCAGTTCTTAAATCAAGAGCTGCATCAGTATGATAGTTATAATGCCTTAATACGCGCGCTACATACTTTGCGTGGCAGTTCTGCGATGGCACAGGTCGAAACAATTTTTGAAGCCAGTACCAAAGTTGAGCACTTATTTAAAATACTGTTGCAAGAAGAACTTTCTTCTAACTCAGATGAAATTTTATTATTACAAGAATATCGTGAGTTTATTAGAGATAGCTTAGAGCTTCTATCTAAACATAGTTCAAATGAACAGCTTGAAGCTCGATTGCAGCAGTTTAATCAATCATGGGATGCTTACGTTGAGCAACATGGTGACCGAACAGATCCATTAACACCTTCTCATGGTTTGGTATCACAACTATTGTTGTTAGATGTCTCTGAATTGTTAGATGCAGAATTAGATTTTGAGAAAGGAATTCGTAATGAGTTTCCAGATTATCTTGAACGTCTAAGTGAACAAGCTGATCTACTGTTACAACATACACATTCTCAAGCAATGCTGGGTTTACATGAATATACCAGTCAATTGAAAGAAAGTTATGATGTATTACTTGATAAACCTCTATTATTGCAATCAGACTATATATTTGAAATTTATCAAAAAGCGCATCAACAGCTTATTCAATTGTTCGATGCCTTGGCTGCTGGTCAGCGAGTTGGTATTGTTAAGCAACATCAAAGTATTCTAGAAGAATTAAAACTTTATACCCTACATACTCCGAGCGTACACAATGACCTGTCTCAGCAAGATCCTGCTTCTGTTGAGCCACTACTTAATATCGAACCAGAGCCAGAAGCTGCTGTTACGGTAGAGAATTTATCAGACTCTGCAGACTGGGCAGTATTAAGCCAGAGTGTACAGCAAGATCGCCAATATATTTCCTCTACACAGGTAAATCAAAACTTTGATCCTGACCTTTTAGATATCTTTCTTGAAGAAGCTGATGAGCTACTTGAGGGAATTGATACCGATCTCAATATTTGGGTAGGTGAGCAAGAAAACTTTGCAGCCCTGAATAATCTAATGCGCTATTTGCATACCTTGAAAGGTGGAGCAAATATGGTTCAGGCGACTTATCTTGGTTCGATTACCCATGAATTAGAAAGCATATATGAGCGTTTAATTCAAAAGCAGTTAGTTGCAACTTCACCGTTAATTGATTTTATCCGTTTAGTACAAGATGACTTGGCTGACCGACTGCAAATCATGCGTGAACAACAATTAGATTATGCAGCTCCTTACACAATTAATGCGTTAAAACGAGCAGGTCAAAACTCTAACTTCCAACCTGTACCAATGGTTGAAGTATTTGATAGTGAAAGTGAGATCTTCTCTGAACAAGAGCTGATATCTGAAGTATTAATCGATGAAGTACCGGCAGAAATTGAGCCTGTTCTTACAGAATTAGAAGTTCATGATGATCAGATGGTATTTGATAACGTTGTTGCTGAGTTAGCTACGCCAGTTGAAGCAATAACATCTGTTACATCACAAGAGAATGAAGCGGTAGTTGAAGAACAGGATATTACGGCTGTTGTTGAGCAGACATTCCTAGAAGAAGCTGCTGAATTGTTAGAAATGGCTGATGGGCTATTGAAACAATGGTTTGAGCAGCGTACAAACCGAAGTATCTTGCTTCAATTACAAAGAGCTGTGCACAGTTTGAAGGGTGGTGCACGAATGGTCGGTTTAGAAGCCGTCTACGCGATTGCCTATCAACTCGAAAATACATTCGAACAATTTGCACTGCATCACTTCAACTCGAATATTTATGACCATTTGCTCGAAAGTGCAATTGCATGGCTAAAAGATGCTATTTTCAAGCATAACTATCAGCATTTCGATGGATTACAACAAAGTTTAGAAAATATTCAATTCTTTGAAACGAATATCCAAATTCCGGCTAAGTTAACGAAAACTGATTTGTTTAGTTCAGAACCTGTGATGACCTTCATACAAGGTGATGGTACAGAACCACCACCAATGATGGGCGCATGGGAGCAAACAGAACGTCTGGATCAGAACAATGAAATGATCCGTGTTTCAGCAGACTTGATCGAGAAGATGATTGACTTGTCTGGTGAGAACTCGATTAACCGTTCACGAATTGAAATGGACTTGAGCCAGTTCAGTCATACATTGGTTGAAATGGAATTGGCTATTCAACGACTGGCCGATCAGTTACGACGAATGGAAGGCGAGTTAGAAACACAAATTATTGCTAAACACGGTATTGAGCATTCTCGCTATACCGACTTTGACCCTTTAGAGATGGACCAATATTCATCTTTAAATCAGTTATCGAAATCTCTTGCTGAATCTGCTTCGGACTTAGTCGACTTTAAAAATACGTTGTCTCACAAGATCAGAGATACAGAAAGTCTGCTTTTACAACAGTCACGAATTCAGGCAGAAATTCAAGAAGGTTTGATGCGAACACGATTAGTTCCTTTTTCACGGTTACTACCGCGTTTACAGCGAATTGTTCGTCAGACCTCTACTGCGTTGAACAGACCTGCTGAGCTTTTTGTAAATAATACCGAAGGTGAACTAGATCGTAATATTTTAGAGCGTTTAGTAACACCGCTTGAGCATATGCTCAGAAATGCAATTGACCATGGCTTAGAAGACAGAACACAGCGTCAGCAAGCTAATAAACCTGAAGCTGGGCGTATTGAACTTAATATTCAACGTCAAGGTGCAGATGTGGTTGTTGTCTTTAGCGATGATGGACAAGGTATTGATGTAGAAAAAGTACGTCAAAAAGCACTGCTTGCGGGTCTGATCAAACCGGAACAGCACTTGGAACACCAAGATATTTTACAACTGATTTTCCATCCGGGTTTAAGTACCGCAGATCAGATTACTCAGATTTCTGGACGTGGTGTTGGTCTGGATGTCGTACAGAGCGATATTAAAGCTTTAGGTGGACATGTTAGCGTTGACTCTGTTTATGGTAAGGGAACAACATTTACGTTACGTGTACCGACTACTGTAGCTGTAAGTGATGCCTTGATGGTGAAAGTGGCAGATCAGCAATTTGCAATTCCACTTGCTCAAATCGATCGGATTGTTCGAGTTTCGCCAGCTTCTTTAGAGCAGTATTTTGAAAGCCCTAAAGAACTATTTGAATATGAAAATAAGCGATATCCATTACGTTATCTTTCTGAATTTGTTGGTAATCAACCAATGCCACGACTAAATGGCATGATGTATTCATTACCTGTCTTAATGATTAAAGCCAACAATGGTCAAACTGTGGCGTTACTTGTCGATCAGTTAATTGGTTCTCGAGCTCAAATTGTAGTGAAACCAATTGGTCAACAGTTCTCTAGTATTGGGGCAATTGCAGGTGCGACCATTTTAGGTGATGGACAGGTTTGTTTAATTTTAGACGGGCAAAATATTGCGCGACAAATTCAGTCTACACCGCGTCATAAACAGCTCAGTGAAGCAGTATATAGACAACGTGAATCAGACGAGCGCCGTCTCGTTATGATTGTCGATGACTCCGTAACTGTACGTAAGGTAACGTCTCGATTACTTGAACGCCAAGGCTACGATGTTGTTACGGCTAAAGATGGCGTTGATGCCATAGAACAGCTAGAAAATATTAAGCCAGATTTGATGCTGCTTGATATTGAAATGCCACGTATGGATGGTTTCGAAGTACTTAATCTTGTACGACATCATGATATGCATCAATACATGCCAATTATTATGATTACATCCAGAACAGGCGAAAAACATCGTGAACGGGCATTCTCGTTAGGTGTAAGTCAATATATGGGTAAACCGTTCCAAGAGGAAGAGTTACTAGAAAATATTGATGCTTTACTTGTAGCGTTTGAAAGCGAGGTCAAATCATGAAAGGTAGTGTAAATACATCTTTGATCGGTAATATGGACCAACAAGAGCTACAGCATCTTATTACGGTTTCAACTGGTTTTATTGATGCCTATATCATTGAATGTAATGATGAGGTACCTATGCTGTTGCCGCAAAATATTGTGTTATCCGCCATGGACGTAAAAAATGGCGTAAAACATATTGAGTGGCATGATGTAAAGCTACCTATATACTCAGTCCATAATGCAACTGATCAATATGCTGTAGCACTGGTAATTGAAGGGGAAGATATCAGCCAACGTTTTGCTTTAATGTGTAAAACTATGCCGATCTCTGTTCGTTTACGTATTTCTGAAATTGTTGATGAAATAGATGAATACCAAGAAGCTGAACAGCACCCTACAGTATTTAAATATGTGCGTATGCAAGATCAACGCTACCACATACCTAACCTAGAATATATTGAAAAAACTCTAGGTTTATAAAGAAAAAAAGGAACTCAAATGAGTTCCTTTTTTATAAAAATTAAATAAATTTTAAAATATAAAATCATATATTCCAGTATAGAGATAAGCATTCAAAAGAATGCTATATAAAGATTCTCAAAAATAAATTATCTAATTTAATAACCACGAATTATATTTCAGAATTTTCAAATACATATTCATAATTAAAAATAATAAAAAAGCACCTAAAGAGGATGCTTTTTATATAGATCAATGATCTTTAAGCTTTTAAGCAAGTAAGTTTTCTAAAATTTGCTCATAAATATCAGTTAAAGGATCAAGATCATGTACATCTACATGTTCATTAATTTGATGGATAGTTGCGTTTAGAACACCGAGTTCCAAAACTTGTGCACCTGTTGGAGCAATAAAACGTCCGTCAGATGTGCCACCACTTGTTGAAAGCTCAGTTTCAGTGCCGGTCACATTTAGAATAGCAGTCTGAGCGGCATTAACTAATTCACCTACTGGTGTCAAAAATGGCAAACCAGATAAGTTCCAGTCAATCTCATACTGCAAATCATGCTTATCTAAAATTTCATGAACACGTTGTTTAAGCTGTTCTGCTGTAACTTCTGTTGAATAACGGAAGTTAAAAGTAACTTCTAAAGTACCTGGAATGACGTTGGTTGCACCAGTACCTGAATGAATATTTGAAATTTGGAATGAAGTTGCAGGAAAGTATTCATTTCCATTGTCCCAAACAGTTTGGCATAACTCTGCTAAGGCAGCCGAAGCTTCATGAATGGGATTGCGAGCTAAGTGAGGATAAGCCACATGACCTTGCTTACCGTGAACATGTAGTACGCCATTTAAAGAACCACGACGGCCATTTTTAACAATATCACCTAATTTACTTGTACTTGATGGTTCACCGACCAAACACCATGTAATTTTTTCATTACGCTCTTCAAGTGTTTCAATAACTTTAACTGTACCGTTAACAGCAGGGCCTTCTTCATCTGAAGTAATTAAAAAAGCAATTGACCCTTTATGGTCTGGATGCTTTGCTACGAAACGTTCAGATGCAACCACCATCGCAGCCAACGCAGTTTTCATATCAGCTGAACCACGACCATAAAGTTTGCCATCACGAATTTCTGGTGCAAATGGGTCTGAATTCCATGCATCTAGACGACCTGTTGGAACAACATCGGTATGTCCAGCAAAACAAAACACAGGACCTTCAGTGCCGCGTCGAGCCCATAAATTGTCAACGTCCCCAAAACGCATTGGTTCAATATGAAAGCCAGCTTTGGCGAGACGATCAGCCATAATAGTTTGGCAAGTATGGTCAACAGGAGTAACAGAAGGCTGTTGTAAAAGTTCTAAGCTAAGCGAGAGAGTGTCTGAGTGGTTCATACCGGAAATTGCATGCTGAGTAGGGGAAATATAGTCCGATATAATAGGCGAATCTCTGAAGGTTGGGTATTTAAAAATAAAAAAACCTTATCGAAGTGATAAGGTTTTTCGAAGCTGTGCATAACTTACATTTTATTCTCAGTTTTTTGTGCGGTATTACTTACAGCATCACCAGCTTTAGAGACATCTTTACCAAAACCCTTGAACGTATTACAGCCAGTTAATACAAATGCAATCATTACAGACGCGACTAAAACTTTTTTCATCATTTTCTCCGTTTAAATTTAATAATGAAGTAAATTTAGATTAAAAAACAAACGTAAAAAGAAACATGACTATTTAATAGTAAAAACGTTATAAATTGTTTCTAGAAGTCTATACCTACTTGTAAAGTGGCATTTTTTCGTTGTTAACAAGTGCTAGGCTTAGTAGAGGAGGACGTCTAAACATATAAAACTGTGTATCTTCGTTGTTCTTACAATATAAGCCATCTGTCCACCAATAAGCAGCGTTTGAACTTGCTTGTCTATTAGGACAAAGCCATTCATGTCTTTCTAGACGATAAAATTTAGAGTCAGGAATAGTTGTGCCCCAGTATCCGAGTCGACGTGTTGAATTTACCCAATTGGGTATGGGTTGTTTTTGGCCTAAATTCAAAGGTAGGTAGAGCTGGCCTTTTAAAACAGCAAAACGCTGTTGTACCTTAAAATTTAAAGCTTCTGAAAATTGGAACTGCTTATCGGTAAAGTGATACAGCTTTTTGCTCAAAGTATCTTCTCTATTTAAGCCAATCCATTGTTCTAAATTTAACTGACCTTCACCCAAGTAATATTTTAGAGCAACTTCCCAGTGTTCAACTTGTTGTGTTTCTTTATTTAAAATTAAGAAATCAAGTTCACCTAAAGTTCTTGCACCCTCAATTTTTTGAATACTATGGCCTAACAACTGATAAGAATGGTATTGATCTTCCTGTAACCAAAACCAAAGTAAATTCTCAAAACGTAAACCTAAACGTGTACTTTTAAGGCGAGACATAAATTGGAGTAAAGGCTCAGGCATCTTATCAAGCTGGTGTAAACGTGGTAAATAATTTTGAAAATGTTGTTTCCAAGTCTGATCAGAATGTAATTGAAAACTATGCCGAATAGAGAGGCTTTGGGGAAGTTGGCAAAGTAAATTAGGACTAGCAATGGTAAATGCTAATTGTCTTACCATTGGGTGGTTGAACTGTAACCATGGTTCAAAATAGGATGTCTTAACTGAGGCAATATTCATACGTTTAGTACTCGAAATAATTCATCCCAATTTCATGGTCGATCAACAAAACAATACCAGAAAAACACTTTATACTACGATCAACAATAGCTTAAGGTTTATATATGCGAACATTGTTTTGGCGAACTCTGGTCGTGATTTTTATCACGCTTGGTATTATTGGAGCAATTTTACCAGGCATGCCGACAACAGTGTTTCTTATTCTGGCTGCTTGGGCTGCCTCAAAGGGATGGCCTCAAATGGATGCATGGTTGTTAAATCATCCAAAATATGGACCAACTCTACGTGACTGGCGAGCAAATGGTACAGTACCGCGTAAAGCGAAGTGGATTGCCAGTATTATGATGACCGCAAGCGGTATTTTAATGCTGTTTACTTCTGCACCATTTTGGGTGAAAGTTTTCACTGATACTACCATGCTCGTTGTTGCAATTTGGTTATGGCTACGTCCTGAGCCAAAATTAAAAGATTGATAATCTTTTAATTTTGGCGCAAGACAAGCAGTGAAACTGCGCGTGGATAAAAGAAAATTGATAATCTTTTACTTGCGACGTATGACAAGTTTTCCATTAATTTTTATTAAAGCTCAAAATAGTTGAGTTGATATAAGAGAAGAAATTCGATGTTCCAATTTAAACTTGAAGATGCAGATATTCTTATCGATTTAGCAAATCAAACTTTAAGCCTCCCTAAACATAATAAGTTTTATGTGGTTTCTACGGGTAAGAATGGAATTGGGGAACAGGAAAATACGGGGAAAACCCCACGCGGATGGCATCGGGTTGCCAAAAAATTTGGTATGCAATCTCCCAAAAACGCAGTTTTTATTGCACGACAGCCCACAGGTGAAGTCTATAGCAGTGAATTAGCCGCACAATTCCCTGAGCGAGATTGGATATTGTCACGCATTCTTTGGCTAGATGGTCTAGAAGAGGGCTTTAATAAAGGCGAAGGCCACGACACTATGCAACGTTATATTTATATTCATGGTACACCTGATAAAGAACCGATGGGGGTTCCAATGTCACATGGGTGCATTCGAATGCGTAATGAAGAAATTATTGAATTGTTTGATTTAGTCTCTGAAGATGCGCTTGTCTATTTGTCTGAACAATCTTTAACCTAAAATGGGATTTTAAAGATTATTGTTTAATTAGCCGAATGATCAAAATATTAAAATAAGTGCTTAAATAAAATACAAAAAATTGTTTTTTACTTAATAATGACTTATTTTTAATCATTCATTCGCATTTTTTTGAAAAGTTGTCGAAAAGCGTTTGACACCTGTTAAAGATTCTCTATAATGCACCTCACAAACGATGAAGACGTTAAGGGCGCTTAGCTCAGTTGGTAGAGCGTCTGCCTTACAAGCAGAATGTCGGCGGTTCGATCCCGTCAGCGCCCACCAAGCCTTTACGTTAAGCTCTCAAGTGCAGCGGTAGTTCAGTTGGTTAGAATACCGGCCTGTCACGCCGGGGGTCGCGGGTTCGAGCCCCGTCCGCTGCGCCACTTAAGACTTAACATCGTTTACCCCACAATTGCGATATTGTGAAAGTGCAGCGGTAGTTCAGTTGGTTAGAATACCGGCCTGTCACGCCGGGGGTCGCGGGTTCGAGCCCCGTCCGCTGCGCCACTTTTATAAAACGCTTTTGCAGGGCGCTTAGCTCAGTTGGTAGAGCGTCTGCCTTACAAGCAGAATGTCGGCGGTTCGATCCCGTCAGCGCCCACCATAATTTGTGACCATACTTTATTTTTAAAGTATTGCAAGTGCAGCGGTAGTTCAGTTGGTTAGAATACCGGCCTGTCACGCCGGGGGTCGCGGGTTCGAGCCCCGTCCGCTGCGCCATTCTCTTGATTCCCTGATCTAGAGGATGTAATGTATAAAGACTTCGGTTGTTGTCTTTTTCAATCAGGGCGCTTAGCTCAGTTGGTAGAGCGTCTGCCTTACAAGCAGAATGTCGGCGGTTCGATCCCGTCAGCGCCCACCATAATTTTTCAAGTTTAAAAAATTATATACACTAATTTATTTAGTGTTTTTTGTATTTCTGCTATTTATATTACCTATCTATTTTATCTTTGCTATTGTTGGTCAAAGCTTCTCTTTCTCTTTCTCTTTCTCTTTCTCTTTCTCTTTCTTAATTTTTTAAGTTCAGATTTATTACTTTAAATTGTGATTACTCTCTCGTTTAATGAAAGCTGCCATACCGTAAAGCAATAGCAGCTTTCTGAACCAAGATTAATACTCGTTTAGAATCCAGCCACTCGCGTACGCAAAGTATTCACGCAGCCAAGCGTTATAGCGACTGACTAAAGGAGTTTCGGCAGCAACTGTATAAATATGGGTATAGCCTTGTTTCTTTGCAATAGCTGCAGCTCTTGGGGTATGAAAGTCACTTGTAACAATTGCAATAGGTTGATCAATACTAATATGAGCTTGCTCAAGTAATGGTTTACTGTTTTTAAGGTTAAGTTCTGTACTTGTACTTTTGTCCTCAAGAATCATTCTTTCTTTGGCAATGTGAAAGTGCTGTTCAAGGTAACGAGACATAACTAATGCTTCGGATTCTTTCTCTGAAAAGTCTAAACCACCTGTTAAAACAACTTTTGCGTGAGGTTGTGAAAGGGCAACTGGAGCTGTTGTATCGAGGCGTTTTGCAAGAATGGCTGAAGGCTGTCCATTTTCGACACCACTACCTAAAACAATGATTGCTTTCACCGCGGGAATATTTTGGCCTGTATCTTTATTATCTTTAATAAAACTAAAAAAATAGCCTAAGCCAATCAACCAGATCCAGAAACATAACCATCCGAAACGCCAAACTGAATGCAGGCGATAGTGATAAAAGAAAAAACGTTCCAGATGATAATAAAATAAGGCATAGAGGCAGAAAAATGCCCCTAATATTAAAGGAACAATTGTGCCTACATGAATTTTATTTAGGAAAGCTAGAAATAAGCCGTCTAAAAATAAAATCGAACCAATGATGGCCAAGAAAATCCGAATCCACTTACTGACTTGCATTGTGTTTAGAGTTGCAATTTAAATTGCAGACAGTGTATGCAAAATCATTCCAAATTCAATGCTGATCGCAATAAAAAGCCGAGTAAAGCTTTTCGGCTATTACTCGGCTTTATTATTTATTGATGTTTAATAAACATCACGGCGATAACGACCTTGTTGTCTTAGCTCATCAACTTGTTCTTCACCTAAAATATCAATCAGTGCTTGATCTCCTCCGCTAGCCATTCCTTCAATACTTCCGCAAACATAAAGAACTGCGCCACGTTCAATCCAGTTGGCAAATTCAACTGCATTTTGTCGAATGATATCTTGAACATACACACGTTGCTCTTGATCCCGTGAGAATGCCAAATCAAGTCGTTTTAACATTCCCATTGTTTGCCAAGCTTCAATGGTTGATGCATAGAAGAAATCATGAGCGCGTTGGCGTTCACCGAAAATTAGCCAGTTTTCAGTATAGTTATGACGAGTTCGCGTATGAAGTAAACTCATTAAACCCGCGATTCCCGTTCCATTACCAATACAGATAATTGGACGATTATCATCGATCAAGTGAAAAGACTCATTGGTGCGAATACGTAATGCAATACTCTGATTAATTTCTGTGTATTGAGTCAGCCAGCCAGATCCTAATCCTAAATGGCCAGATTCATCGGTTTGCTGGCGAACAACCAAACGAAGCACTTGCTGAGAAGGGATACTAGCAATTGAATATTCTCGTGTTGGTAGAGTAGGGAGTTGTTCTAATAAGTGGTCCAGATTAGCAAACGGTTCAATCTCACCCGTTAAATTTTTATTCCAAAGCGCTTTTTCAATGGAGATTTGTAGCGAGTCTACCACTGCATTTCTAAGAATATGATGGTATTGTAAAAACTCATTAATACGTTCAGGGCTATTACCCGGTTGTATTTCAGCAATGTCTCCAGCTTGCCATATAGCTTCATGATTTGCTGTAAGTTCAATATTGTAAGCTGGTTGCCCTAGACTATTTGGGTTGAGCAAGTCACGTTGTTGTAATGTCCAATTATCAAACACTTTTTCAAGATTAACGGCATGCAGCTCTAGTTTAGTTGCTTTTACAAGAGCTTGATTCCAGTTTTGAATATCTGTTGGATTTGCATTATCTACCTCGATAGTATCGAAGTAAGCTTTTGCACCATTGTTTTTAAGCCATCCATCTACAGTGTGACCAAAACTACAATATGTATCTGGGTATTCTTTTGAACCTAAGGCTAATACGGCATATCTGAGATGCTGAAGCTCTAATTTTGTTTTTAATAGCTTTTTTGCAAAATTAGAAGCTAAGTCTGGTGCCTCTCCAGTACCATAAGTACTGATCACAAAAAGAATTTGTTCATGTTCCTGTAAATCCGCTTCAGTTAACTGCTGTATAGATTTAACCTGAACAGGCTGATGTGCTTCTTGTAAGCTGGTTGCGGTACTCCACGCAAGTTGCTCTGCAACTCCTGTTTGGGTGGCATAAGTAATTAACCAAGGTTTCGCATTTTCATCAATGTAGTGACCAGCTAAAGACTGACGAGCTGCCTGTGTCAATTTTTTCTGTTTACGGCGTTTTAGATAAAGCATCCAACCGGTAACAAAGAATAATGGCATGGCTAAAGACGCAAGCAATGCTACAAATTGATAGACTGGTCCAAAAAAGCTGCCACGATGTACAGGTAACATGCTGCTCATGATTTTTTGATTAAGCTTTTTATCTTCATAAAGCTCCATCTTTTCAATATTGGCAGTTTTATAGTTATAGACAGCTTGGTTACGTGCACGCTCGTGTTGTGGCGTTGCATCTACAAAACTTAATTCAACTTTTCCATCGTCTTTTTTCGGTAAGTTTACTGTTAAAGTTGAATAGTCACGTCCAACTTGATTATTAAAACCGCTCCAGGTTTGGTTGAGGGCAGTAATCAGCTGAGTGCTATCTAATTTAGTTTCAGAAGATTTGTCTTTATTGCGTCCAGCTCCGCCATGTCCTTGCATTTTAGGTTGTTCTACACCTAATACTTTGAACATACCGCTACGCCACCAGTCATATGACCAATATAGACCTGTACATGCAAAAAGAAGATAAAAAACAATAACCCAAGTACCTACAACAGCGTGTAAATCCCAAATAAAATTTCGACCTTTAAGTTTGGGTTTAACGGCAAGCCATTGACGTGCAGAGTGCTTCTTTGGCCAACGTAAATATAATCCGCTCAAAACAAAATAGATGAGCATTAGCGCACAAGCGCCGGTAATTTGTTTACCGAATTCACCAGCAGTTAAGTTTCGGTGAATTTGTTGTATTAATAAAAGTAACTCGCGACCTTTAACATCAGGCAATACCTGTGCTGTGTAAGGGTTGACCATCATATTGTAGCCACGTCGTTCGCCTTCTTTTTCAATATTGACAACAGAGGAGGCGGTAGGGTCTTTGGCAATCGTAATACTATTAATTTTAATTTCTGGCTGGGTTGTTGCGAAATGTTGGTAAAGTTGAGCAGGGGTAAGCTTAGGAGTGCTTTCTGCTTGAACAACATAACTATCTGTATTTACCCATTTTAAAATTTGTTGATCATAAGAATAAATTGCGCCTGTAACACCCATAATAGATAAGATGAGGCCAGCACTAATACCCAGAAACCAATGAATTTGAAATAAAAACTTTTTAAACATGGTCGAAAATGTAAATATGATGGAGATCTTGTAACGAAGTATAGCCGAAGATTGCGTAGATAATATGGATTTTGGAGATAATATTAATTTTCATTATCATTTATTTTTAGCTTAATAAAAAACCTCCTATAACGGAGGCTTTTTAATGGGGTGAAATTATAAAGTTTTCGGTTCACCTACAGTTTCTTTCAAATGCTTACGAATTGTATTGAAAGAAAAGTTTTTAGAGTCCATGCGTTTAGGCAAGATATACGCACCTTGCTGTTCTTGGCCTTTAGGATCTTTTACTTTAAAGTTAACTAAAATAAAGTCAGGGGTGTTGTACCATTCATAGATGTTTTTCCATCCAATGGTCCCAACGCCTTCTTGTAATCCCATTTGCTGGCGCATTACGATACCGTGAGGTTGTACACCTAAGCGAATACCTTTGATTTCCTGTACAGGAAACTCATTCATCTTACGCTTAACGTACCATTCCAAACCATATGTGCGGCCAAGGTAATAAAGTACTACACCAACAATGGCTACCCAGCAAATCACTGTAGAATAGTTCTTAATAAAAATAAGACCTAAAATCGCAAGGGCTAAAATTACGCCCATAATTGCCCAGATTTTTGTGCTGATTTTATTGGTGCTGCGCCAGATAAGAAGTTGTGCATTACGTTGTTCAGCTTCTGTAACCTCGTAAGGAACTGGCTGAAGCGTATAAGCATATAAAGTTTTCGCGGTCATAGTGCAAATAACAAATTGTAAACTGTTTTAAGTTTAGCATTAATTGGCATAACTCAGGAAAGGATATTATGCCAATTTCATACTAAATTCCGACTCAAATTTATAATGATGCAAGTTCGCTGGCATCATTATCTAGATCATGACTTAGGCGTTGTTTCAACATACTAAATCGATTCAAAACACTTAGCATCAGTGATAACTGCTGTAAAATAATGAGTGATTTCTGATCATCTTCATCATTTTGGCTTAAACGCTGACGTATCGTCTTAAGCATATTTTGTGCTGTCAAATCAGGCATTTCATCTCTTAACAGCGCACCTTGTATATCGTCTAATGCTTGATCTAAAACGTTAAGAACTGCTTGATCCTGAATCTTTTCTCTATGCGCTCCGAGTGCTGCGATATAACTTAAAAATGTATGATTAAGGCATAAAAATTCAAATATATCTGACTTGCGAGTAGGGTCAAAGTCAGGCTCTGTCGCTAAAGTTGAAATAAGCGAGGCGACTTCAGCATCGGTATTATGAGCAGCGCGGCGAACAATACGATAATTGAGCGCATGGTTATGACCTTCATGGTATTGCTTTACCACTTCCGCTAAATAATTACATTGTGCTTGTAAAGAGCGTCGAATGCTGCGCGGTAGGCGACGGAATTTCCAGTCAGGCCAAATAAAGGTGACACCAAACCACGCTAAAGCACATCCAATTAGGGTATCTACAAATCTAGGAATAGCCGCAGCGACTGCCGAGCCATCTAAGTTAAAGTTAATTAATGCCAAAATTGTGATGAAAGCGGTTGCTTGGGCATATTGCTTGCTGCGTAACTCGAAAAATAGTACGCCGCTTAAGATCAGCATAACTAATTGCCCTTCCACAGAAGGGACTAGAAACACCACACTAAGACCGACAATAATACCGACCAGTGTACCAACTATACGCAAACGTAAGCGGCGCTTGGTCGCGTTAAAGTTAGGTTGGCTAACAAATAGTGCAGTCAACATAATCCAGTAGCCATATTCGATTCGAGTAGTTTGAATAAATACATATCCAATAAACAGAACAATCGATACTCGAATGGCATGACGAAACAGCACAGATTCAGGTGTTAGATTTTGTTTAATTCGAACAACAATATCATTCCAACCTTTTAAATCATCATCTTTGAGTTGGTTTTCAGCCTGTTTCACTTTATCAGACTGAATATGCTGCTCTGTTTCTAAGTTGAGTAATTGTGAGTCGATAGACTTCAAATTTCGGTATAAGGCGAAAAGAGCATTTACCCACAATAAGTCATACTGTTGATCATTTCTTAACTTTACTAAAGATAAGCGCAAGTTCTCGAAACTCTGCTTAAAGCGTTTGTTATGGATATATGGTTTGCGCTGTAAAATACATTCATTTAGCTCTTGGCAAGCTTTACCCTGAATCGCCAAAATACGCTGAAATCTAAATAAAATATCACTGTGCTGAAAAATCTTCGCTAACTTTTGATAGTCGATATGGGCAGAGTCGGCACGTTCATGAATATCTTGTGCGACAAAGTAATAATGTAAACTACGACGAGTACCTTTTTGTCCACGGTCACCTTTTAAACGGGTTAAAAGGGCGGTTTTAAGATCATTAAAAATTGTTATTAATTTGCCATTTTCTAATGAAAGATCAATCATGCTTTGCTGATAGCTCGCAGGAGTCATATCAACATCAAACAGGTTGGATTTAGCAAATAGAAAGTCGCCTAGTGAAGCATAAGAGGCCGCAAGTTTGTCTTGAAGCTGACGAACCGGAAATAATAAAAAGCTAATGGTTGCAATAAGCCCGTACCATGCTGCACCCGCGACCAAAAGCGCTGGCTGTATATACCACTGGTCAAATAAATGGACTCCGAGCATGGTATAAACCGACACAACTAGACATCCATAAGAGATTGTTGCGTAACGGCGGCCTAATGAGCCAAGTAAAATCCAGCCAATGCAAGAGGCGATCAGTCCTAATGCAAAAAGCATTGGATAAGGGAAAAGTAATTGTACGGAAGCTGCGGTAATGAAGAAACCAATATAGGTATAAATCAAATTCATGATACGCACTGAAAAGCGATCATCAATATCGCTTAAACCAGCTGCGACCACACCTAAAGTAAGGGGAATTGTTGCTAATTGATGGCCTAGAAAATAAGGCACGAACGCAGTTCCTGAAAAGGCTATCAGCATCCGCACGTTATACATAAATGATGTGTTATAAGTCGCTCTTTTTAGGCGTTTAAACCAAGATTTCAAATGAAGTCCTTGCTGATCAACCTGAGTGATAAAGGATTTGCGTATTTCTACACCAATGTTGCACAAATCATACGATAGACAGTGTAAGCTTGTCTGTATGCAAATGATTGAAAAATGAAATATCGTTATGTCTGAACAAACAGCCCAGCGTCAATATTCAATTGGCTGGATTATGTTGCTCGCTTTACTCACGGCTTTAGGGCCATTATCCATTGATATGTACTTACCAGCGTTGCCTCAAATGGCCCATGATTTTGGGGTGAGTACGCAAATGGTAGCAAACACATTACCTGCTTATTTTTTTGGTTTAGCCATTGGTCAATTGGTATATGGACCTTTAAGCGACCGCATTGGAAGAAAGAAACCACTTTATTTTGGGCTTGCGCTTTATGCAGTGGCTAGTTTGTTTTGCGTGCTCGCTACAAATGAATGGAGCCTGATAGCAGCGCGTATTTTACAAGCTTTAGGTGGGTGTGTGGGTGTAGTTATGGCTCGTGCTGCTATACGTGATCGGTTAGATGTTCAAGGTTCGGCACAAGCTTTTTCTAGCATGATGATCGTGATGGGTTTAGCACCTATTTTGGCACCAATGATTGGAGCTTGGATTTTAATCTGGTTTCCGTGGCAAGCGATTTTCATTGCACTTTCAATTGTTGGAGCAATCTGCTGGTTATGCGTACATTTCTTTTTTAAAGAAACTTTGGCAATCGATAAAAGGCTCAAGTTATCTTTATATCAAGTGGCTACCTTATATGGTGCTATTTTCAAAGATGAGAGCTTCCGGTTACCTATGTTTGCAGGATGCTTAACAGGTGCAGCATTATTTTGTTATATCAGTTCAGCTCCAGCCGTTTTTATGGACCAGTATGGCCTAAATCAGCAAGAGTTTGCTTACGTATTTGGACTGAATGCTTTTGGCATTATGTTGATGTCATCTTTAAACAAGCACTTAACAACACGTGTTGAAATCACTAAACGTTTAAGAGCTGGTTCAATGGTACAAGTGACAGGGGCAAGCATTGTATTAATTGCTGGTTTAATTCCTGCGGCACCATTATGGCTTGTAATGATCGGGTTATTTTTAGCGATTTCAGGGATTGGTTTAACAGGACCAAATGCCATGGCCCTTGCCATGTCAAAGCAAGGCGCACGAGCAGGAACAGCCAGTGCAATCATGGGAAGCATGCAATTTGCTTGTGGTTTATTGGGGGGAGTGCTGCTTAACTTCCTTATTTGGTCCGCATCACTCAATATGGGAGTGATGATGGTGCTATTTACTTTAAGTGGTTTCATCGTTGTTTTAAAAGCGACGCGACAAGCAAAAAACCAAGCACTCTCTTGATTTTAAGAGAGTGGTTTGCTTGCATCTTTAATCAAGAAAAACTGCGAAGTTCTCTACAGGTTCTCTAGGTGTAATAAATGTATTTACAATGTGTGCAGGATCGGCATGACCTAATGCAACTGCACATACTAGCTCTTCATCATCTGCTGCGCCCAAAATATCTAGAACTATCGGGTGGAAATGATTCCAAGCCGCCTGTGGACATGTATCTAAACCACGTGCTTTAGCAGCGACCATGACATTTTGAATCATCATGGCGATATCCATTTTTGAACCAATTCCCATTGCCTTATTGACTGTAAAGAAAATTCCGACTGGTGCATCAAACAGTTTGAAGTTACGTAACTGCTGTGCAGCCATTTTTTCTTTTTCGCCCTTTTTAATTTCTAAGAGACCATAAAGACCCCAGCCATTTTCTCGGCGACGGTCAATAAAAGGTGAAATCCATTTTTCAGGATAATAGGCAAAAGTTTCTTTATATTGTTCTGCAAGTTCTGGATTTTTAGAAATCTCAATCTGTGCTGTACAAACACGCTCTACCATTTCATCACGTTTTTGTCCTGTCACGACATAGACTTTCCACGGTTGAGTATTGGTTCCTGAAGGTGCTCGGCTCGCAACTTTTAAGATATCCTTAATGATTTTGGACTCAATGGGTGTGTTTAAAAAAGCACGGACAGAGTGTCGAGAGGTAATGGCCTCGTCAACAAGGCGGATTTGTTCCAGATTCATGAGGACTCCTGATCTTATTCTTAATGTTTAATGTTTATAAAAGTCTAATTTTGTGCGCCAAAATTGATGCATTTATAAACAAAAAATATTAGAAAAGTGATTTCCTTATATGTATGATGACTCGATTCGTTTAGAAAAATGTCTAATCAATGATAGTTTGAAAGTGTCATTTTAGATTTAAATAGACAAAATATTGTGACTTGTTTGGTCATTAAATTAAAATGAAAATAAATTATGAGTAAAAAATATTCAATTAGAAAAAAGGTAGAATATGTTTAAAAACAGTACAAAACAGATGATTTTGTATGAAAAATAACCTTAAAGAGCATAATCTTTTAATGAAAAACATACACAAAATTTTAAATTTCTGCATAATACCGACTTTTTTACGCAGGTATGATTTCTCCATACTCACGTTAGGAAAAAGTAGTGGCTGCATAACAAGATACTTTTACAAAAAGGATTTTGTGCAGGAATGGAGAAATACACGAGGTATAAGGAGCTTTACATGAGTTTACCGCTCATCAACAAGCAGTTCATGAAACAAGGATTGGCGATTACCATTGCGACCATGAAAATGAACTTAACTCACGCAACGACTAAGCCACAAAAAATACAACAGCTTGGTACACATCTCAACGCACTCTTCTTGAATAACAAAGAAAGGGGCGCAGATAGTCGCGTCATAGCGATGGCTTGTTACAGTCTTTGAAATTTAAATCCAGTTTAGACATTCGCCCAAAAGTATATGTAAATATGCTTATTGGCTTAAATCCAGTTTTTATAACTCGATTAATTGATGGGAATCATTAAGCGAGCTGATTTAGCGGTGGTCATTTGTTAGTTTCCAAGTTTGTAGCCGAGTCGATGCATACTGTTCACCCAAATGGGAATATGTTCAGTAATGCGATGAATTCATTTTATTTGAAGGATGCTTTCTCTCATGCGACCTTCAAAGGCTTAGTGCTGGGCATCATGTTGCTTAAACTTGTGACGATAATTGCTATTCAATTGACATTAAAAGTTTTTTCTTAAATGTACTGAAAAAGTCCCTATTGCTAGGGGCTTTTTTGTTTATTGCAGATTTTGGCTTGTGCTAATAGCACTTTAGCAAGAACGTAAGCGGACCGAGTATGAATGAACAACTCAATGCCACACTGATGTCGTGGGTAAAATTTTTTAATGACCCTTTATGGGATTTTCTGGTTATTTTCTTGCTGGCTGTCGGTATTTTTTATACGGTCTTAACAGGAGCAGTGCAAATTCGCATGTTCTTGCAAAGTATTCGTGTTATGAAAAGCAGTCGTACTGAAGGCGAAGACGAGCATGGTCTTACTCCTTTTCAGGCGTTCGTAACAGGCCTTGCGAGCCGTGTTGGGGTAGGTAACATTGCTGGTGTAGCAATCGCTATCGCAATTGGTGGTCCTGGTGCAGTGTTCTGGATGTGGGTAACCGCTGTTCTTGGTATGAGCTCGGCTTTTATTGAGTCTACACTTGCTCAGCTATTTAAGGTGAGAGACAACAAGAGCAAACAGTTCCGTGGTGGACCGGCTTACTATATTACTCAAGGTTTACGTAGTAAAACCTTTGGTGTAGTTTTCGCACTGGCATTAATCTTTACCTATGGTTTCGTATTTAACTCAGTTCAAATCAATGCGATTGCAAATGCATCTTCACATGCATGGGGTTGGGACAAAGCCAATCTTATTGCTCATTTAGGTGGTGTTGATTTAGAAATTTCATGGGTTGGTCTTGCTCTTGTTGTGATGGTTGCATTGGCAATTTTTGGTGGTATTAAACGTATCGCTAAATTTGCAGAAATGTTTGTACCTTTAAAAGCGGGTCTTTACCTATCTGTTGCGTTGTATATTGCATTAAGCAACTATGCAATTTTACCTGACGTGTTAAAACTCATTGTAACTGAAGCTTTCCATTTCAATGCTGCGGCAGGGGGTTTCTTCGGTGCTGCCATATCAATGGCAATGATGCAGGGTATTAAGCGTGGTTTGTTCTCAAACGAAGCTGGTATGGGTTCTGCTCCGAATGCTGCCGCTGCTTCTGATGTAAAACATCCTGTAAACCAAGGCTTAGTGCAAATGCTTGGTGTATTCGTAGATACCTTCATTGTATGTACAAGTACAGCAATTATCATTTTGGTTTCTGGTGTTTATCATGATGCAGGCTTTGTTGGTGTTGAATTAACTCAACGCGCATTAGAAACTCAAGTTGGACACTGGGGTTCTGACTTCCTGGCAGTTCTATTATTCTTGTTCTGTTATTCTGCTGTATTAGGGAACTATGCTTATGCAGAAAGTAATGTGCAGTTCATTAATAACAACCCGAAAATTATGTTCATCTTCCGTATTTTTGTATTGGTGATGGTGTATTTCGGTGCAATTGGTAGTGTTCCATTAGTTTGGTCAATGGCTGACTTGTTTATGGGTATCATGGCTACTATTAACTTAGTCGCAATTTTACTATTAACACCTGTAGCTCGTACTTTATTGAAAGACTACCGTGAGCAATTAAAACAAGGTATTAAAGAACCAGAATTTAAAATTAATAAATATCCAGAGTTGAAGAAAAAAGTCGATTCAGATATTTGGTAATTTTCAAAAAAGCCTCTTAGAAATAAGGGGCTTTTTTTATGGAGCATAAAAACACTTGAGTATAAAATTTAAACATGACAAATTAAATAAATTCACTACAGCTTTTCACAAAACGAGCAACTAAAATTGCAATTCGGAAATTAATGTCATAGTGCAAAGATGGGCCATGAAACAGCTTAAATTGTGGGTTCTCGGACTTTCTATGGTGTTGGCTGGGTGCCAGACCACCTCACACTTATCTGCCTTAAAACCACAAACGGCAGAGGCATATTCACGTTTTGTCGACCAGCCTTTTGCACAGCTTAAGAAGCAGCATAAAAAACCAGTTGTCGCATTGGTGTTAGGTAGTGGAGGTGCTCGAGGTTATGCACATATTGGTGTTATTGAAGTTTTAGAGCAACATGGTATTCGCCCTGATTTTATTGTAGGAACTAGTGCAGGTAGTATTGTTGGGGCAATTTATGCCAGTGGAAAAACACCTGATGAACTGCGTGATACCGCATTAAAAATGAAAGCGGGTGACGTTCGTGATATCAGTATTGGTTTAAAAGGCTTTTTTGACGGCAAAAAAGTTGAAGACTATGTAAATCAGCAAGTAAATAATTTACCACTCGAAAAAATGAAAATTCCAATGTATGTGGTCGCAACAGAGCTTAAGCATGGTACCAAAACAGTATTTAACTACGGCAATACTGGGCAAGCTGTAAGAGCCTCAGCCTCAATACCAAGTATGTTTGTCCCCACTAAAATTGGTAAATCTGAATATGTAGATGGCGGTTTAGTGAGTCCGGTTCCTGTTGAAGTAGCACGAGACTTAGGTGCAGATGTCATTATTGCTGTAGATATTCTGGCTCAACCGATCTATACGGAAACTTCGAATGTATGGGGGCTGTTTAACCAGAATATTAATATTATGCAAGGACGTTTAGCTGCTGAAGAGCTTCAATATGCAGATGTCGTGATTCAACCGGATTTAAGAGAAAAAGCGCATATTTTTGATGTGAAAGGCCGTGAAGCTACTATGCGAGCTGGTGTTGAGGCAGCAAATGCAAAACTGTCCGATATTCAGTTTGCGATTGATGAAAAAATAGCTGAACAGAATCTCTCTACCGATGGATTAAGCGCTCAGTCAAAATAAATTAAAAGCAAGTATATGAAAATTAAATAAAAGCCCGAGAAGGGCTTTTTTGTTGAAAAATAAAAGATTTGTATGTACTGACAAAAATTTTTGTATAGTGGAGTTATGCTGAAAACTACTCATGACAGATATGAGAAATTCATGCTATTTTCAAAAAAATAATTGATTTGTAACATATTGAGGCCGATTAATTAGATGATTCAGCAACAGGTAAAACATGAGTTTCCAACATTAGAAGATATACATGCCGCTGCAGAGCGTTTAGATGGTTTAGTGGTTAAAACGCCTTTTGTTTTTTCAGAAACCATTTCTAAAACTTTAGGGGCAGAAATGTGGCTGAAATTTGAAAATCTACAATTTACGGCTTCTTTTAAAGAACGGGGCGCATTAAATAAGCTTTTAAGTTTATCTGAGCAAGAAAAGCAACATGGTGTAATCGCTGCTTCAGCCGGTAACCATGCACAAGGCGTTGCTTATCATGCTCAGCGTACGGGTGTAACTGCAACCATTGTCATGCCTAAATCAACACCGAATGTAAAGGTACAACGTGTACGTGAATACGGTGCACGGGTTATTTTGCATGGACAAGACTTTTCAGAAGCTGCTGCTGAAATGCACCGTGTTGCCCAAGAAGAATCATTAACTATTATTCATCCTTTTGACGATGCTGAAATTATTGCTGGTCAAGGCACCATTGCACTTGAAATGCTAGGTGCCGTACCTGACTTGGACATATTGGTGGTCCCTATTGGCGGTGGTGGTCTCATTTCAGGTATTGCGATTGCGGCAAAATCGATAAATCCTAAAATTAAGATAATCGGGGTTCAGTCGGTTGTTTACCCAAGCATGGCGAAATTGCTTTGTAACTATCAAATTGCGGTTTCATTAGGTTCAACCGTAGCTGAAGGTATTGCGGTTAAAACTCCGGGTGAGCTTACGACCCAAGTGGCTAAAGAATATGTTGATGATATTGTGGTAGTCACTGAAGACATGATTGAAGAAGCGATTGCGCTGTTGCTTAACATTGAAAAAACAGTGTGCGAGGGAGCAGGGGCGACAGGTATCGCTGCGATTATGTCTCGACCAGATCTATTTTTAGGTCATAAAGTCGGCGTGGTGTTATCTGGGGGCAATATTGATACACGTGTAATGGTTTCTGTATTACAGCGTCACTTAACGCGTACGGGGCGTATGGTTCGTATTCGTGTTGAATTACCAGATAATCCGGGGGCTTTAGCGCGTTTAACAGCAATTATTGCTGAGCAGGGAGGTAATATTTATGAACTGCGCCATGAACGCTTTGCCGCTACAAGCCGTGCTAAAGAAAGTGCGGTAAGTGTCGATGTTGAGTTAAAAAGTTCTCCAGATCTGGAACCTTTAATTCAGGCTATGCAGCTTGAAGGCTATATTGTTCGTAAAGAAGAGATTTAAACACCCATATTGCTATGATATAAAAGCTGTATATGGCTCTTAAGGGAGTCATATGCAAAGCAATTTAAAAGGATTAAATTGCAAAAAGGATGAATTTACAAAAAAACGATCAAATCCTTCAATGAAACGGGAAAAACTGACAATTCTCTAAACTTTGCCCTTCACAATTTTAAGGTTTAGGTTTTAGTATTCTCCTCATTGCAAATTTGAAGAAATATAGGGATAACAACGCTCAATGTTCAAATCTTTTTTTCCGTCACCACGGTATTTTTTTATATCGGCGGTTATTTGGATCGCACTAAATATGGTGCTCTGGTACACAGGTGGAAACACATGGGGAACTTTTATCGGCTTTGCTCAAGGCTATCATCAGGCTCAATTACCTGTTGGCGTTAGCCGTTTTTGGTCTCCAACTTTCTTATGGTTTTATGTCTGGTTTTTAGTTTCCACAGCATTGTTTGCCGGTTTTTGGAAAATTGTTTCTAATAATCCGTGGCAGCGTTGGTCTATCTGGGGATCGGCATTTATTTTATTTAATATCTGGTTTGGTGTTCAGGTCAGTGTTGCCATTAATGCATGGTATGTACCATTTTGGGACTTAATTCAAAAAATGCTTTCTGATGGAGGTGGAGACCTCTCAGCACTATACAGCGAAACTCTAGTTTTTCTTTATATTGCAATGGTTGCTGTGACCTTGGCCGTAATTAATGCTTTTTTCACCAGTCATTATGTATTCCGTTGGCGTACGGCAATGAATGAATACTATACGGAACATTGGGAAAAGCTTCGCCATATTGAAGGTGCTTCGCAGCGTGTACAAGAAGACACCATGCGTTTTGCGACTATTATGGAGGACCTAGGTGTTGAACTGGTAAAAGCTGTGATGATTTTAATCGCGTTTTTACCTATTTTATTTCAACTTTCTAAACACGTTCCCGTTTTACCAATTGTTGGTGAGTTAAACCACTCTTTGGTATGGGCTGCAATTGTATGGGCTGCTTTTGGTACAGTTCTACTCATGGTGGTTGGTATTAAATTACCAGGTCTACAATTTAACAATCAAAAAGTAGAAGCAGCTTATCGTAAAGAACTAGTTTATGGTGAAGATCATATTGAACGTGCAAAACCGGCTACTTTAAAAGAGCTTTTTAGTCGAGTCCGTACAAACTATTTCCGTCTTTATTTTCATTATGCTTACTTTAACTTGGTAGCAACTTGGTATAAGCAATTAGACATTTTATGTAGTCTAGTTGTCTTATTCCCTGCAATTGCGAGTGGGAAGATGACGTTAGGCTTAATTAACCAAATTGGTGGTGTATTTGATAAGGTTCGTGAATCATTCCAATATTTAATTAGTTCATGGAAAACTATTATTGAGTTACTTTCGATTTATAAGCGTTTAAAAGCTTTTGAGTCTATATTGCATAAATAAAAGTAAACCCGCGAAAGCGGGTTTTTTTATAAGGATTGAATTAGTGTGTTGCATTATAAAAATTAAGGATAGGGCCCACTAGAGACTGCTGAGATTTATCTAAGGTGACTTGAATCTCTTTATAGTTAAAAGTGTCCTCATCATCATATTTGGCAATACCATGCGTTTTATTGTTCACTTGTGGAATTTGATAACTAAAAAAAGCGACTTTTTTAGAGGGATAAACAATATTAATGAGTTTTTTAGGGTCTTTGAATCCGCCAAACTCATTTTCAACACTTTCTTTTAACAGTTCAGGAAAATAAAGCGTTGCATTTGGTAATCCACACCCAACGCAAAAAGAAGAGTCATAAAGCTCTATCGCTTGTTTTTGATCTGGACTCATTACTAAAGCAAAACCAGTTCCATTTGCACCTGCATTTGCTTGTACATCTTGCCAATTTCTTGGAACAAGTACTAAACCTGTTTCAGGTAATGCAAGAAGCTTGAGTTGCTTGGCATGTTGAGCATCAAGTTTAAAATTAAAGCTGCAGCTTTTAAGCGTGCATTTTTCAAAATTTTTAAGTAAACCATCTTCTATTGGGTTCTGTGCCGTTACACCATAAAAAGGGACTGCAACGCCGTTTAAAAAATTTGCTTCTCCAAGCTTATAGAGTTGATTATCTGCTTTGCGGGTTGCAGCAGAGCTATAAAATTGGGGGAAATGAGGAGTAAAGTTTTTTACTTCTGCATAAACAGTTGAATTTAGGCTGACTAATGATGCCCATAAAAAAGAATTTAATTTTTTCATTTTTAGAAAGTAATCAATTTAAAATCTTATATAAATCTAACATATTCTTTTAAACTATAAGGTAATTCAAAATTGAATACTATTTTTAACTTCATAATAAAAACAGACTTATAGAGATATGGAAAATGAAAAATATACTTTCAATTTGCTGCTTAGCGGCAATAAGTTCTTATAGTTTTGCTCAAGACATTAAAGGCATTTCATTTTCTCATCAAGAGTGGGAAATCTATTGTAGTAATACAGGTACTTGTAAGGCTGCTGGCTATCAAAATGAAGACAATGGTGATAATCCAGCTTCAATTTTAGTAACGCGTAAAGCAGGGCCAAAACAACCTGTGCAAGTTGAGTTTGCTTTGTCTGACTATGAACAAAGCATACCTGCAAAGCAGCTTAAAAATATCCATTTTTATATCAATGGCAAAGATTTAGGGCTTGTGTCTGTAGATGGCACTGAGTTGCCAATTATGGGTAAGCTAAACGGTTCGCAAGTCAATGCTCTACTACAGCAGTCCAAACAGAAGACTGAAATAGTATTTAAAAATGCGCAGCATAAATGGAAAATTTCCGATGCTGGAATGACTGCCGTATTATTAAAGATGGATGATTTTCAGAAGCGTATCGGAACGGTTGGGGCTTTAGTCAAAAAGGGCAGTACCAATGAAAATCAAGTGCTTATGCCTGAGCCAAAACTAGTTGTGAAGCGTATTCGTACTTCAACCAAACCTTACTTAACTTTACAGCCAAAAAGTAAACAGTACCAAGCAATATACCGTAGTTTGATGGCAGCTAAGCCGAATCCGAAAGAAGACGGCTTTTGTGAAGGCGTTTATGGTGGGAATAGTGATGGAGCTGAACCACAAGAAATTGAACTATATAAATTAACCAATAAGAAAGTTTTGGCGACTACCTTGTGTTGGAGAGGTGCTTATAACGAAGGGTATGGTGCTTGGGTACTAGATGAGTCTTTAAACGGTAAAGCGACTTTTGTGACTGAGACAGCTTCAGATTTTGATAGCGGTTTGATTAGTAGTGCTCAAAAGGGAAGAGGCATTGGAGATTGCTGGGCAAGTGAAGAGTGGGTATGGGATGGTAAGAGTTTTGTACACACGAAAGATATGTGGACAGGCATGTGTAAAGGCTTGGCAGCAGGTGGAGTGTGGGAGCTTGATCGAATAGAGTCTGTGGTGAAATAAGTATTTTGTGGTTACAGAGTCATAACAGGTAACGTTAGTGACTCTGTGATAAAAAGAACAGATTATTTATTGGAGCTAGACCTATGTCACGTCATCTTTACGCTATTGCTCGCCGTAAGTTTTCACACCTGAGCCGTTCAATATGTGTGGCGGCGGCTGTACTAGGCACAACACAAATTGCAATGGCTGGTCCAACGGTCGATCAGCTCAGTGATTGTTTAGTTAAAGCAACGACAGCTTCAGATAAAACCACGGTGCTTCAATGGACATTTACCGCTTTAGCGGCTCATCCAGATTTAAAAGCATTTAGTAATGTAACGCCTGAGCAAAAAGATCAGTTAGACCAAAAACTGGCTCAAGTTTTACAGCGGATAATTGTAGAGCAATGTTCTGCTCAAACAAAGGCCGTGATTAAAGCAGAAGGTGTGAAGGCAGTTGGAGAAGCTTTCCAGCAGTTAGGTCAAAGTGCTGGTGAAGATATTGTTAAAGACCCAGCCGTTAAACAGCAGTTGCAGGGCACATTACGCTATATCGACCTAAATAAATTGGTGACAACGTTTTTAACACCAGAAATTTGGAATAAATTAGGAATTACAAGATAAAAAATCTAGTTTTCTATTTTAATAATAAAGCCTGCTATCTAAGTGCAGGCTTTATTGTATTTGAGATGAAGAATCTTATTAGATACTAATCTTAGCGCCTAAAACTTTCACAAATTGTGCTAACCAAGCTGGATGTGCAGGCCAAGCTGGAGCAGTCACCAAATGCCCATCGGTAACGGCATCAGTTACAGCAATGTCTGCATATTGCCCACCTGCTAATTTTACTTCGGCTGCACATGCTGGATAAGCCGAGCAGAGACGGTCTTTTAAAATGTCTGCCGCAGCGAGTAACTGAGCACCGTGGCATACGGCTGCAATTGGTTTTTTCACTCTATCAAATTCACGTACAATTTCGACAACACGTTCATTCATACGTAAGTACTCTGGTGCTCGACCACCCGGAATAACTAGACCTACATAGTCTTTAGTATTAACGGCATCGAAATCATAGTTAATCGCGAAGTTGTGGCCACGTTTTTCACTATAAGTTTGCTCGTCTTCAAAATCATGAATAGCGGTTGCAATATGGTCACCGTTCTTTTTATTCGGACAAACAGCATGTACGGTATAACCTAAACCAGTTAAGAACTGGAAAGGAACCATAGTTTCATAGTCTTCAGCATAGTCACCAACTAACATTAAAATCTTTTTAGACATGATTTATCTCTCTTTTTAAAATATAAGTGATTTCAATTTTTAATTTAAATTAGCACAATGAAAGTATGATTTTTAGCAAAAAGCACATTCTTTAGTCGAAGGGTGCTTCATAAGGGATATAAAAAAGCCTCGATAAATCGAGGCTTTTTTGTTGACTTAGCTAAAGAAATCAACCAATCAATTTTGAATAAAGTGAAGGGATTAAAGCGGTTGGAGAGGCTTTTCAACAGCTAAGTAAACGTGCTGGTGAGATATTGTTAAAGACCCATCAGTTAAACAGCAGTTGCAGAGCACATTGCGCTATATCGACCTAAACAAATTGGTGACGATGTTTTTAACACCAGAGATTTGGAACAAGTTAGGAATCACAAGATAAAAATCTTATTAAGTTAAGAGTAGTATGCTGAATTTTATTACTAAATTTATTTAGATTTATTTAAAAGTTAACTAATTTCTAATTTTCGATGAGCGTCAAATTATGACGCTTTAAAGTGTTTTACAAATTTTATTTTTTTATAAAATATGAGACCATTTTATTTTTTACAAATTGCTTTATATGGAAACATCAAATTTATATTTTATTCATTTTCCAAAGATGTCAGCTTTAAAGATAGGGAAGGCTGATGATATTGAAGATAGGTATAATAATTTAAAGAAATATTGGGGAGAGGCAGATTTAACTAATTCCTATTATGTAAATATGCCATCACGTGAAGTTTATAAATATGAAAAAAGTCTTCATTTATTATATTCAAAGTATAGTATATCTTTGCCAGAAGGTGATGGTAAAACAGAGTTTTTTGATATTCAAGTTCTTGATAAAATTATAAGCTATTTTTCATCTTGTACTGATTTTGAACTTAAAAAAGATATAAAGTTAAAAAGTAAAGAATTTTTAAATAAAAAATCTAAATTTAAAAGAAATAAATTAAAACAAAGTAGTAATGCTGTTTTTCTTAGTATTTCTGAAATGAATATTAGGTTGAATAAGTTGAGTAAATTATTGAATTTTTTAATTAAATTTAAGAATAAGTTGTTTTTTCAGTATGACCTAATTGATGGTGAATATTATTTTAGAGTAAAGTTAGATAGTAATATTGATGAAATAAATTTTAATAAACTAATTGATAAAATTTGGAATCTGTTGTCTTTTAAGAATAATACTCATACTGGCTGGGGGTGGTTTACTATTTCTACTTGGTGTACACGATGCTTCTCAGAGAGAACTTTTCAAATTGTAATAACTGATCCGATGTCATTAGATAGTGATCATTTTTGTAAGATATTCTTCGAGGGATGGAGCGTACTAGTATATCCAGTTTTGCAAAAACTTCCTAATAAATCAAATGTACTAAATCATAATCTAGCCATAACTACTTGGAGTATTAATTAATAATTAAATTAATTTTTTTAAATATAGAATTCTAATAAATTAGAAACCGAAATATAATTTTAGAGTAATTATATTTCGGTTGTTTAATTGTGTATTTAGCCCCTTTTCTATCTCAATTCTTAATTTAAATTAGCATAGTCACTGAGTAATTTTTTAGGAAAAAAGTGCATTCTTTAGTCGAAGGGTGCTTTAGAAGGATATAAAAAAGCCTCGATAAATCGAGGCTTTTAAATTTATGGGGTCTGCTTTTTATAACTCACAAGCTTTACCTTCATATTCGTGACGGTTTACAACGTATTCCTTACCATTCCATCGATAAATAGCAGAACAGAAGCCTGGTCCCCCATTTTCAATATCAGGCCAGCCATCTTTGCCTTTAGTTTTCAAAAAGGTGGGAATGCCAGAGTTGCTAAAGAGTTTTTTCCATTGACCATCTTTTTGCTGTGAAACAATATAGTAACCAACCCCTGTATTGCCATAACACATACTGCTACTATCTTGAATAACTGCATCTTTATGACCATCACCATTTAAATCTTTATAAATAATAATTTCACCAGTATCACAGTTACCTTTCCAGCCATGTTTTGCTTTTTTGAAATTTGCAGCTTTAAAAATAGATGCTACTTCACTCTTTGGGACTTGAATCGTTTGAGCAAAAAGTGTCGAGTTTATTAACAATAAAGAGGTCGTAATAAGTAATTTATTTATCATGGATAACCTATCAGCATGGTTTTAGTTTAAAAATTATTTTGGATTGATTGCATTTTTGAAATAGATAAAACCCGCTCTAAAGCGGGTTTTCTTTTCTAGAACTGATCAGATTAACCAATCAAATTTTTCATTAATTCATTTACTTGAGCAGGATTGGCTTTACCCTTAGATGCTTTCATGACTTGACCAACAAGACCGTTAAAGGCTTTTTCTTTACCAGACTTGTACTCTTCAACCATTTTTTCATTGGCTGCAAGTACTTCTTTAATGATTGCTTCAATTGCACCAGTATCGGTTTCTTGCTTTAAGCCTTTTTCCGCAATAATGTCATCGGCAGATTTACCTTCCGATTCCCACATAAAGCCAAAGACTTGTTTAGCAATTTTACCGCTAATGGTGTTGTCAACAATACGTGCAATCATACCGCCAAGCTGTTCAGCAGAAACAGGTGAGTCTGTTAACTCTAAGCCCGCTTTGTTTAAAGCACCAGAGAATTCGCCCATTACCCAGTTTGCAGCAATTTTACCTTGCTTCGCACCGCCAGCCGCAGCAACAACAGCTTCATAGAAGTCCGCCATTTCGCGTGAGAGCGTAAGTACGTGCGCGTCGTATTCAGTTACGCCAAAGTCTGCAATAAAGCGTGCACGGCGTGCTGCTGGCAACTCAGGCATAGTTGCTTTGATGGCCTCAATTTGCTCATCTGGAATAATTACTGGTAACAAGTCTGGATCAGGGAAGTAGCGGTAGTCATTCGCTTCTTCTTTAGAACGCATAGAACGCGTTTCCATTTTATTTGGATCGAACAAACGAGTTTCTTGATCAATTTCGCCGCCCCATTCCAAAATTTCCATTTGGCGTTCAATTTCTACATTGATCGCTTGCTCAATGAAACGGAATGAGTTGAGGTTTTTAAGCTCACAGCGTGTACCAAACGGTTGGCCCGGACGTCGTAAAGACACGTTACAGTCCGCACGGAATGAACCTTCAGCCATGTTACCGTCAGAAATACCTAACCAACGTACTAGTGTGTGAATAGCTTTGATGTAGGCAACGGCTTCTTCCACCGAACGCATATCTGGTTCAGAAACGATTTCAAGCAAAGGTGTACCAGCACGGTTTAAGTCAATGCCAGACATACCTTCAAATTGGTCGTGTACAGACTTACCCGCATCTTCTTCAAGGTGAGCACGAGTTACGCCAATACGTTTAGTCGTACCATCTTCAAGTTGAATGTCGATGTGACCCAAGCCCACAATCGGGTTATCCATTTGGCTAATTTGATAGCCTTTTGGTGAGTCAGGGTAGAAGTAGTTCTTACGTGCAAACACAGATGCTTGGTCGATGTAAGCATCAATACCTAAACCAAAACGAATTGCAAGATCAACCACTTTTTCATTCAAAACTGGAAGTACACCCGGCATTGCTAAGTCTACCAGGCTCGCTTGTGTATTTGGGTCTTGTCCAAATTCAGTTGATGAGCCTGAGAAAATTTTAGAATTGGTTGCAAGCTGAGTGTGAATCTCAATACCAATAACGACTTCCCAACCGTCAATCAATTTCAACTTTTGAGCTTCAGCCATTATGCATTCTCCTCAGCAATTGCCGCACGTTTGGTGTGCCAGTCAGTGTTTTGTTGGTATTGGTGAACAATCGACAACAATTGTGATTCTGACCAGTAGTTACCAATTAATTGTAAACCTACTGGTAAGTTATCTTTGTCAAAACCAACAGGAGCATTAATCGCTGGCAAGCCTGCTAAGTTCACTGCAAGTGTATAGATATCGCCTAAATACATTTCAGTTGGACTTAAGTTCGCACCGATTTTATATGCAGTTGTTGGTGCAGCAGGGGCTGCAATCACATCTACATTTTCAAAGGCTTTTAAAAAGTCTTGTTGAATTAAACGACGTACTTTCTGTGCTTTCACATAATAAGCATCGTAATAACCCGCAGAAAGCGCGTATGTACCAATAAGGATACGGCGTTGAACTTCTGGACCGAAACCTTCTGAACGAGAACGTTTATAAAGATCCATCAAGTCTGCTGGATTTTCACAGCGGTAGCCGTAACGAACGCCATCATAACGTGACAAGTTAGAAGATGCTTCCGCTGGCGCGATGAGGTAATACGTTGGTACATAAGCTTCAGTCATGTTGAGGTCAATCTCAACAAGCGTTGCACCCATTTCTTCAAGCTTTTTCAAAGACTCTTCAACACGTGCTTTTACGTCGGCATCTAAACCTGCAACGTTAAAGTACTGTTTAGGAATACCAATACGTAAACCTTTTACGGATGTGCCATTTAAGTTTGCAACGTAGTCATCAACTTCTTTTTTAACCGAAGTTGAGTCTTTTGCATCATGACCTGCAATTACATTCATGAGGTAAGCACAGTCTTCAGCAGAGCGTGCCATTGGACCCGCTTGGTCTAATGATGATGCATAAGCAATGATACCGAAGCGAGAAACACAACCATAGGTTGGTTTTAAGCCTGTTAAGCCACAGAAAGACGCAGGTTGACGAATTGAGCCACCTGTATCGGTACCTGTAGCAAATGGTGCTAAATCAGCAGCTACAGCCGCAGCCGAGCCACCTGATGAACCACCAGGTACATGGTCAAGTGCCCAAGGGTTGCTTGTTGCGCCTACATATGAGCTTTCAGAAGTTGAACCCATCGCAAACTCATCCATGTTCACTTTACCTAAAGTGACAAGACCAGCTGCTTTAGTTTTTTCAACAACTGTTGCATCGTAAGGAGAAATAAAATTATCTAATATTTTTGAACCAGCAGTGGTTTTAATGCCTTTGGTACAAAAGATATCTTTGTGAGCAAGTGGAATACCCGTTAAAGCAGTTGCATTACCTGCTTTTAAAGCTGCATCGGCTGCGTCGGCTTCAGCAAGTGCTTGCTCAGGTGTAACCGTCACATAGCTTTTTACCAGTGGGTCAATTTTAGCAATACGTTTTAAATAGTGTTCAGTCAGTTCGCGAGACGAAAACTTCGCTTGGCTTAAGCCTTCAGCAAGTTCGCGAATTGATAAGCGATGTAAATCAGTCATGAGTAAAATTTCTTTACATTCAAAATAGGGAAGATGGGTTAATTGAGTAAAAGTTATTCAATCACGCGAGGAACAAGATACAAACCATCTTGAGTTGCAGGCGCAACTGCTTGGTATTCATCTCGATGATTGCTTTCAGTTACCACATCAGCACGTAAAGGTTGAGGATTGTCAAAAGGACTCTTTAAAGGTTCTACGCCTTCCGTATCAATGCCTTTTAAGGTTTCCATCATGCCTAAAATTTTATTTAGACTTTGAGCATATTCAGCAGATTGCGTATCATTGAGCGACAATCGAGCAAGATTGGCGATTGCTGAAACTGTTTGTGCATTTAAATCTGCTGAATGCTGTGCATCCGATGTAGACATAACATCACCTAATCAGTATTAAAAATTTTCAAAATATCGTGCGTTATAATAAGCGATTGACTTGTTCAAATCATCACATTTAGTTTAAAGTTGCCACCTTGCATCCACATGAAAGTTTAACTGAGAACGAACCGTGATTCTAAAACGACTAATTGGCTTGTTTTCGCCGGATCTAGCCATTGATTTAGGTACAGCAAATACACTTATTTATGCACCAGGCCGCGGCATTATATTAAATGAACCAACAGTTGTGGCAATTCGTCACAGTGGTTCACAAAAAATTGTTGCTGCTGTAGGGCTAGATGCTAAGCAAATGTTAGGCCGTACACCTGCGAATATTTCTGCAATTCGTCCAATGAAAGACGGTGTAATTGCAGATTTTGAAGTGACTGAAACCATGTTGAATCAGTTCATTGGTAAAGTTCACGAAAAACGTTTGTTCCCACCTGCACCTCGTGTAGTTGTATGTGTACCATGTAAATCAACTTTGGTCGAGCGTCGCGCAATTCGTGAAGCCGTATTTAATGCTGGTGCACGTGATGTACGCTTAATTGAAGAGCCAATGGCTGCAGCAATTGGTGCTGGAATGCCAGTTGAACAAGCATGTGGTTCTATGGTTGTGGATGTTGGTGGTGGTACAACTGAAATTGCAATTATTTCATTGCAAGGTTGTGTCTATGCCGATTCTTTACGTATTGGTGGTGATGTATTTGATGAGCAAATCATTAATTATGTTCGTAAAGCTCACGGTTGCGTAATTGGTGAAACCACAGCTGAAATTATTAAGAAAGAAGTAGGTATGGCTGTTTCTGATGGTACGACATTAGAAATTGAAGTACGTGGCCGTAACCTTGCAGAAGGTGTACCTCGTGCGATTACTGTAACTTCTGATGAAATTACTCAAGCGATTTCTGACCCATTACAAAGCATTGTAAGTGCGGTGAAATCTGCTCTTGAACAAACTCCTCCTGAACTTTCTTCTGATATTGCTGAGCGCGGTATTGTGTTGACAGGTGGTGGCGCGTTACTTCGTAACCTCGACAAATTGTTAGCGCAAGAAACTGGTTTACCAGTTGTTGTTGCTGAAGATCCTCTTACTTGCGTGACTCGTGGTGGTGGTAAGGTATTGGAATTCTTCGACAACCCGAACCATGACATGCTTTTCGTCGGTTAAGTTTAAGGATTAGGCGGTGCAACCGAATATTTTTTCAAGACAGCCGCCATCTTTCCGCTCGTTCATTATTGCGGTCATTACATGCTTGGTTGTGCTTTTCTTTGATTGGCGTATGCCTTATGTAATTCAGCCAGCAAGGGATGTCTTGTACGCTGCATATAACCCAATTTATGCGCTTGCAAGTTATCCGGTACTGTCGAGAGAATGGCTGAATCAACAAACTAAATCTGAAACACAACTGCGCCGTGAAAACACTGCAATGCAGGCCGAGCTGTTGCAGGCTCAGGTTCGTTTGCAGAAGCTGTCAGAACTGTCTGCTGAAAATACCCGATTACGCGGCTTACTTGATACACCATTAATTATTGATGGTCGTATGGAAATTGCTGAAGTAATTGGAACAGATGCTGATCCGCTGCGTCATATCATCATTATTAACCGTGGTTCAATGGATCACCTCAAGGTTGGTCAAACGGTTCTGGATGATAAAGGGATTATGGGGCAAATCATTAATGTGTACCCTCATAGTTCACGTGTAATGTTACTTTCTGATAAAGAACATTCACTCTCTGTTCGTTTAGAGCGTACAGGTATGCGTGCGATTGTTTCGGGAACTGGTGATTTAGGTCGCTTGAAAATGGAATATGTTCCAACTAGTGCAAATATTCAGGTTGGCGATAAAGTATTGAGTTCTGGCTTAGGTGAGCATTTCCCTGCAGGTTATGCAGTAGGTACGGTAGCTAAAATCCGTCGTCATAATTCAGGCGAGTTTGCTGAAATTGATATTACTCCAGCTGCTCAGCTTGCAACAGGACATCACGTGGTTGTGCTTTTCTCTGACTCATTAGCGAAGGAGCAACCTTATGCCGATCGCTAAACTGAAGCGTGAGAAGCGTAAAGATCCACTATGGGGAATTATTCTCTCCGTTATCGTGGGTTCTGTGCTCATGGTTTACCCACTTTCCTACGATATTTCTGGCTGGCGTCCATTGTTCATGCTTATGATCATGTTGTTTTGGGTCGTTTGCCAACCAACATGGTGTGGGGTGTGGTTTGCATTTGGCATGGGAATTTTTACAGACCTTTTGCTTGATGCACCTTTGGGCTTAAATGCCTTAAGTTTTGTTATTGTTACCTTTGTTACCCGCTTTTTAATACGTGAACGTCGGATTTTAACTTTCGTTAATTTATGGACGATTGCCATTTTAGTGATTATTGCTCACTTGGCATTTATGTGGGTAACCCAAACGATGGGGGGCATTCATTTTTCGATTGCTCGTCATTGGCAACCATTAATAACAAGCATCTTAACTTGGCCTGTTGTTTATTATTGTTTAGCAAAATGGCGCATTTAGTTTTAGCTTCCAGTTCTCCGCGTCGTAGAGAATTGTTGCAACAGTTGGGCTTAAATTTTGAAATTTATAGCCCTGATATTGATGAATCTATTCATGATGGTGAGCTGGTTCATCAATATGTTGAACGTTTAGCAAGAGAAAAAGCGCAAGCTGTATTAAATATTTTTCCAGATGCCGTGGTTATTGCTGCCGATACAAGTCTTGGGCTTGATGGTCAGATTATTGGTAAACCTGACTCAAAACAGCATGCCTTTGAAATCTGGAAACAATTATCTGGCCGTTGGCATGATGTGTTTTCCGGAATTTGTATTGCGACACAGCAGCAAATCTTGAGTCAAGTAGTGCAAACTCAAGTTGAGTTTGCATCAATGACTGCGCAAGATATGGAAGATTATTGGGCCACAGGTGAACCTGTAGGGAAGGCCGGTGCATATGCAATTCAAGGAATTGCTTCGCAATATATTCCCAAAATTCAAGGAAGTTATAGTAATGTGGTAGGGCTTCCTTTGTACGAATTTTCACAGTTATTCAAAAGAGTGAAGACATAAGGGGTTGTTGATAATTCTTGATTGAATTGCATTGTCGATGAATAGTGGACAAAGCGACATTAACAGTCCCTCTGACTCTTTAATAAAAATTTTATAATGCTTTGAGTTTATGTATGTCAGAAGAACTACTTATTAATGTCACACCTATGGAGTGTCGGGTGGCATTAATCGAAAATGGAACTGTTAATGAGCTGTATGTTGAACGTACAGTGAAGCGAGGACTTGTCGGCAATATCTACAAAGGTAAAGTTGTCCGCGTGCTTCCGGGCATGCAAGCGGCTTTTGTTGATATCGGATTATCTAGAACAGCCTTTTTGCATATTAATGATATGGTTTGGCCTCGGTCACAGCCAACTCCCAATGTTTTTGAATTACTTCATCCAGGGCAAATTCTGACCGTTCAGGTGATGAAAGACATGCTCGGTACCAAAGGTGCACGTCTAAGTACAGATCTTTCTATTCCTTCTCGCTATTTAGTTCTTATGCCGTATGGTAACCATATTGGTGTTTCACAGCGTATTGAGTCAGAAGAAGAGCGCGAACGCTTACGTAATATCATCGAAGGTATTCAGGCAGAGCATAATCTACCCGGTAGTGTGATTGTCCGTACTGCTGCTGAAGGCGTAGATGATGCTGAGATTGCACAAGATATGTGTTACCTCAGCAAGCTATGGGAATATATCCAGCGTAAACAAGTGGATGTTGCAGTTCCTTCTTTAATTTTTGAAGAACTACCACTACCACAACGAATTATTCGTGATTTGGCAAGCGAAGAAACAGCAAAGATTTATGTCGATTCGAGAGAAATTCACGGCAAACTGCGTGAGTTTGTAGATGAATTTGTGCCGAATATGCAAAGTCGCCTGATTCATTATCCGGGTGAACGTCCATTATTCGATCTCTATAACGTCGAAGAAGATATTCAAAAAGCTCTACAAACACGCGTTGCTCTAAAGTCTGGTGGTTATCTAATGATTGACCAGACTGAGGCCATGACTACCATTGATGTCAATACAGGGTCATATGTCGGTGGTCGTAGTCTCGAAGACACAGTCTTTAAGACTAATATGGAAGCGACTCAGGTGATCGCACGTCAGCTCAGACTAAGAAATCTGGGCGGTATTATCATTATTGATTTTATTGACATGCAAGAAGCCATTCATCGTGAAGAGGTGATGCGTCAATTTGAAAAAATGCTTGAACGTGATCACGCCAAAACCAAAATCACACAGGTGTCTGAACTTGGCTTAGTCGAAATGACACGTAAAAGAACTCGTGAATCATTAGAACACTTGTTATGTGAGTCTTGTCCAACGTGTCAGGGGCGTGGTTTTGTCAAAACGGCAGAGACAGTGTGTTACGAAATATTTCGAGAGATATTACGATATACGCGTGCATTTGAGTCTACGAGTGGCTTTACTGTCGTTGCTCATCCTTCTGTAATTGACCGATTATTAACGGCAGAAGCCCCTGCAGTGGCTGATTTAGAGCACTTTATCAACAGAGTTATTAAATTTCAGGTCGAAAATTTATATACGCAAGAGCAATACGATATCATTTTAAGTTAAAGTTGTAACAAGATATCGCTTAATCCTTGTTACAACTGAAATTTTACTTTCATTCATGAATTTTAAATACTACTTGCATACAGTAGCCGTAGACGTTCTCCCTGTTTAAAACGTCTTAGCAAACAATAAGAGGTATAACCCATGAATGTAAGTGAAAACCTAATTAGCAACGGTCTTAAACATGTTTTAGAAAGCACGCCAGTAAATAGCTGCTATATGTTGAATGACCAAGGTAAAGAAGTACCGATTACAACTGCGATGATCCGTTCAGTATGTCATCAGTTGCTTAACCAGTGCCGCGCAATTAAAAAATAAGGGGCCATTTCAAAGCCCCTTAATTTTTCTTAACTTGCTGAATGATGTTTCAGCTGTTTTTCCTCAATAATTTCTTCAAACCGTTGAATCTCATCTTCAAGATGGGTTAAAAGGTTTTGCATCTTAGGTAAAGCATTTCGACATGCTGTTAAACCCACTTCAAGCTTATCCAGATAGCTTGTCATCGTAATATTAAGCGCTTGCCCATCCATGACTATAGAAGCAGGGTAGAGCGCATCTAATTTCGCACCATTCCAATAAAGTGGCTCACGTGGGCCAGGTACATTAGAAATGACTAAATTGAATGCCTGACGCTTAGGGAGCATTCCAGACATAATGTTTAGACCTGCTGGGCCATAAACTACAGCGCTATAGTTTAAAATCTCATTTGCAGTCATTCGGCTAAAGCGTTGCTTTGAATTTTGCATACTACGACGAATAATTTCGAGTCGTTCTAGAGGCTGGTCTTTATGGGTCCCCAAATTCGCTAGAATCATCGTAATGCGATTACTTACGTCAGAGTCATCTGTACGCAGTGAAGCGGGCACCATCGCAATAAGAGGCTTTTTAGGCAAGCTATTATGACTAATCAGGTATTCACGTAATGCCCCAGAACATACAGCAAGTACGACGTCATTAATGGTCACACCAAGCGCTTTAGAAATCTTTCTAAGGCGACTTAATTCAAAAGATTGAGCTGCAAAGCGACGTGAAGCGCTTACGCGTTGATTCAAAATTGAAACTGGCGCCTGAAAAGTCGATACATAGTCAGGATTTTTCCCCATTTCTTTAAAGATGGTTTGTGATAACTCATGCATGACCTTCGGAGTAACTTCAAGCTGTGACTTGATGCCTCCTAAAATACTTTTGATTTTACTAGTACTTGGTTTTGGTACTTTTAAGCGTTTTGTTCTTTTACTTTCTACGCACCAAAGTGGAACCACATGTTTTTCTTCCGGTGTTTTTGATAGAGACTTTTCAATTAAGCGCATACCCGCAACGCCATCTACCATGGCATGATGTATCTTAAAGTACATCGCGAAACGATTACCTTCGATCCCTTCAATAATGTCGCAGGTCCACAGAGGTTTTGCACGGTCAATTAAAGAGCTGTGCTGCTGCGAAATATACACGAGTAATTCACGAATTCGACCAGGGTGAGGCAAGGCAATATGGCGGAAATGATGATCGATATCGAATTCTTCATCTTCATCCCAAAATAAGCCATTTAAACGGTTATTAAAGGGAGGGACAGGAATACTTTTTGATTGGCGAATTTCTTCTACTAAATCACGAACAAAAGTTTCAGGGGCATTTTCAGGAATTTCAAATAAAAACAATCCGCCAACATGCATCGGTTGTTGTCTTTTTTCTAACGATAGAAAAATAAAATCAATAGGGTGTAATGGACGCATAACTCGTTGTGCCTCATGCTTTTTTCTAAGAAGCCCTTAACTGAGCTCTTATTAGAATTATAGAACCGTAAAATTTAGTATATAGCGTTTATTACAGATTAAATATGACTTAGTGTACGAGATATAACTGTAAAAAAAACCACTGATTCATCAGTGGTTTTTTTATACCAGACTATTTTTTTAAGTTGCCTGCATGTAAGCCACATTCTTTTTGTGTTGCTTCTTCCCACCACCAACGGCCTTCACGTTCATGCTGGTTTGGAAGTACTGGACGTGTACATGGCTCACAGCCAATAGAAACAAAACCACGCTCGTGTAGAGGGTTGTATGGAATTTCCATCATGCGGATGTAACTCCACACATCGGCACTAGACCAGTTCGCAAGCGGGTTATATTTAATGAGTTGCTTACCTGGTCCTGAGAAACCAGCATCTGCTTGTACCACCGGAATTTCAGTACGTGTACCCGGACTTTGATCTTTACGCTGGCCTGTAATCCAACCATCTAAAGTCGCAAGTTTCTTACGTAAAGGCTGAACTTTTCGAATACCACAGCACTCTTGGTGTCCATCTTTAAAGAAGCTAAATAAGCCTTTTTCATTCACCATGCTTTGCACAGCTTCAGGTTCAGGGAAGCAAATCTCGATATTAATATTGTAGTGTTTACGAACAGTTTCAATAAATTGATAAGTTTCAGGATGCAGCCGCCCAGTATCAAGACTAAAAACACGGAAGGGTTTACCTAAACGTGAAGCCATATCAATTAAGACTACATCTTCTGCTCCAGAGAACGAAATTGCGATTTCACCTTGTTGGCTTAATGCAAGCTCTAAAATCTCACGTGGGCTTTTAGCTGCATATTCAGCCGCGAGAGCATCAACGATATCAATAGTCGGAATAACGGTCATGGGTGTTCCTGGCAAAAGGCTTGGGCGCATTGTGTTATGAAAAATATTCTAAAGGATAGTGAATAAATTGCTTAGCACTTTAATTTCGATCCTTATGAATAAAATTGATTTGATCAATAACAACGCAAATCTGAAAATCTTAATGGTATGATACAGCAATTTTTAACCAACGTTGGAAGCATTCATGGAAATCGTATGCCTAGATCTTGAAGGAGTTTTAGTTCCTGAAATCTGGATCAATTTCGCAAAAAAAACAGGGATTAAAGAACTAGAAGCAACAACTCGTGATATTCCGGATTATGATGTCTTAATGACTCAGCGTCTGAATATTCTAAAACAACATGGTCTAGGCCTAAATGATATTCAAGAAGTTATTGCTGAGATGGGGCCACTACCAGGTGCAAAAGAGTTTGTTGAATGGGTGAGCAATCATTTCCAACTGGTCATTTTGTCCGATACTTTCTATGAGTTTGCTCATCCTTTAATGAAGCAATTAGGCTGGCCAACAATTTTCTGTCACAAATTAGAAACTGATGAAAATGGGATGATTACAGCTTATAAACTTCGTCAACCAGACCAAAAACGCGAGTCAGTTAAAGCGCTTCACGGTTTAAATTTCCGTGTAATCGCGGCAGGAGATTCATATAATGATACAACCATGCTTGGTGAAGCTGATCATGGCTTCTTATTTGATGCACCTGCCAACGTCATTGCGGAATTCCCACAGTTCCCAGCAATTAATGGATATGATGCCCTAAAAGAAGCAATCCGTTCAGTTTCGCAGCGTAATATTCCTGCTTAAGAATGGATAATAAAAAAAGGCGCTTTAAGCGCCTTTTTTATATGAATGAGTTTGAAACTTAGAATTTATAGCCAAGTTTTAAACCATAGGCGATCGCGTTGTTATCAGAGAATTCTGCAACATATTGATCGCTACCAGCTTGTGCACCAGTTTGTGCTTTAGCATCACCCAACCAGAAGTATTTCACACCACCAGCAATAAATGTTTGTGGAGTAGGGCTATATTGAACGCCTACACCTACGTTCCAGTAACCTTCTGTTGGGCCTAAGGTAGTCACCGGGTTACCTGCGCCAGAATCCCAACCTACAGAGACATTACCTGCCCATTTTTCATTAAGCTTACGACCCACACCAGCATTCACTGTCCATTGATCGTCTGAATATTCAACTAGGTTAAAGCCATTTGGACGACTTGGATCTGCTAATGGTCCAACTACTTTTGAAAGTTGACCGAATTTATATGGTTGAATTGAGAAGTCTTTCCAGTTCACCCAGCGTACATTGGCAAACGCAACCGTATTAGCCATGATACCAGTCTGGAAATCAAAGTTTACTGATTGAGGAGTCGTGATTGTTGTATCTGCTGAACTATTAGCAATTGCCGCTGCCGCCGCATCTTGTCCTAAAAGTGATAAAGCTGAAAGTGTAGGGATTTTTTCGCGAATATTTACGTCATGATCAATTTCAGAACGATATGTTAAGGAAGCTTTAAGCGCAATTTCAGGTATTTGATAAGCAACACCAGCTAACCAACCTGCGCCACCTGTTTCTTTAATATCAGCATCGTAACCATTATAAATACTATACGCTTGTCCGCGGAGACTTACATTTCCTTTTACTGTTTGATATACACCACCCGCGTAGATATTCCAGTTTTGATTTGGTTGGAAACCAAACACAAAAGATAAGTTTTGAGTATCAACTTTAACTTTTGTATTACCAGTTCCAAGTAGACCATTAATTTGTTTTATTCCTGCATCTACTTGTGTTGCAACACCTTGTTTAACAGCGGCATCAATAACTGCTTTTTTTGTTGGATCATTATTGTAGGCATTTAGAGTTGCTATATATTGTTGCTGACCTACTTGTGATGTTAAGTCTACTCCTTGAGCTTTAAGAAGTGCGCCTACACGCTGGTCTGCAGTCAAATTATTAAAAGTTGTATTAATAGTGTTTGTGCGGATACTATCTAGGGCTGCTGGAGCTAAAATAGTATTAGATGGGTCAGAAACAAATACGTTTTGACCACTATATTCAGCGTCAGCTCCAAAAGGTTGATCGTAAAGTAAGCCAAAAGAGAACTTATCAGAAAGCTGTAGTTTTAGTGCGGCATTAGGAAAGTAGTAGTCATTTCCCATATCACTAATATTACGGCGTGTTGCACTTACCCCAGCTTCTTTACCCTCTACTGTTGGATCTAAAACAGAAATACCTGCTTCGAAGTAGTTATTTGGTTGTAAGAATGCGGACATTGACTGTCCAGAGCGATCCAAAGCTGCTGCAAAAACCCCAGTTGCAGGCAGCGTTGCTAAAATCATTGCAGTGCTCAGATGTTTTAATTTCATTTTAATCTTTCCTTGAACTTCAAGACATTTTTTTAAAAGTAACAGAGTTAAACCGCTTAAACTGTGTTGCCTTCAAAGCTTTTAATTACAAGTTTCAAAGCTTTGATAACTCCATGTAACAAAAATAGCATAATTACACTAAGAGTAAATCTGTTATATGAACTGGGGAGTACTCATTTTTTATACAAAAAATGTCAATAATGAATGAAATATGGAGAAATATTTACATTATTAAATTATTTTAAATATTTGATATTTATATTTTTTATCTATTATTAATAGATTTTAGATTTATGACATTTTTGTCATAAATCCAAAAAAAATGGCCAAAGATTTTTTTGTAAAAATATGAATTGATTGGTTATGAATTGAGTATTAGTTATCATTTTTACTGGACAAGTCTAGTTTCTCTACATGTGTATATTATTGATTAAGTTTTATATTCTTAATTAATGGGTGGAAATTAAGCAATTTTTTTTACCAATTGATCAATTTTTGGGAGGGTTTAAAGACTAGTTAAGATCTTCTATATTCCAAAGAATAACCAAAAAATGAGAAATAGGTCTGGTTAGTCTGCTTTTAGAGCTAAAACATACCATTAAAGGGGATATAACTTCTCATCAAATTCTTCAAGTTTGGGAAATTTTAAAGGTTCTAGCTGGTCGAGGTGAGTAAGGTACGTTATATAGTCTTCAAGAATGGTTTCTCGTGCCTCTTGGCTAATATAAGGTACATGGTAGGCAATGAATGGTGGAAGGACCTCAAAACCAGTATAAGCCAAGGTGCCGCGTTGAATGGGTGAGAGATAATGTTCAATTGGTCCGTGAATGGAGCTCTCGCCAAACATATGCGTTCTACCGCCCAGTGTTAAACAGAGCATCGCTTTTTTCCCCGCCATACCACCGTGGTTATAAAAACGCTTTCCGCCATAAAAAAGTCCTGAAACGAATACGCGATCAATCCATCCTTTTAAAATTGCCGGGACAGAAGTCCAGTAAAGAGGGAAGTTTAAAATGATCAAATCTGCTCGTTTTACCTTTTCAATTTCCGCTTGGATATCAGGTGCTAAAAGGTTTTGCTTGGCGGCATTACGTTGTTCTAATGCGTAATTGAAATAGTCGGGTTGATTGAGTTCTAAAAAATCCTCTTTGGAAGCTACAGGGTTGAATTGCATTGCATATAAGTCAGAAACTTCTACACGATGACCCAACTTTTTAAAAGTTTGCTGGGCTGTGGTTTTTAATGATGTTGTAAAAGACAGTGGCTCTGGATGAGCATGAACGATCAGAATATTCATAAGGTGACCTGTATTCTTTTCAGAAATTGTGTTGTCTAGTGCAATTTAGCGGGTTTCGTTTTGAACAACTATGCATCAATTTAAAAGCATGGCATAGTTCATGAACTGACAGTTTTTACCATTTGACGCCATATTTATGATTTCTAGTGGACCAAACCTGAACCCAGAATTACCCGGAACTTATATTAATTTATTAGTCGATATGGTTAAGCGTTGGAATATCTCTGCTGAGCAGTTTTTAGATGGAAGTTGCATAACATTAGAACAATTAAACAAACCGTATTGGTATGTTGAATTTAATTTCTTAAATAACTTACTTGAGCATGCGATTCAACTCACTTATGAGCCAGCATTGGCGGGTTATTTGGCTTTGGAAATGAAAGCGTCTTGTTATGGTTCAGTGGGTATGGCGGCCATGGTCAGTACAAATTTGGGAGAGGCCTTAAAAATACTTGAGCAATTTATAGGGGCCCGTTGTGATGCCTTTAAACCTGAGTTAAAACAAGAACAAGATTATATTTACTGGTCTATACACCAGCCTTTGAAAGCTTTTCAGTTGAGTCCAGATGCGACTATTTTTTTGTTATTAGGTTTCGTTCAAATCGCTAAGCATCTCACAGGATTATCTTCTTTAGGTACCGTTAAGTTAAATATGTCTGAACCCGTCGGTTTTTCAAAACTAAAAGACGAATTGTGTGTAGATTGTTTATTTAATGAAAAACAGAATGTCTGGATTTTTCCAAAAGAATATTTATCGCAGCCTATCCTAACGGCCGACCCGATGCTTGCACCTTTACTGAAAGCACAGTGTAAAAAAGATCTCGATAAATTGAAGTTACGCAGCGGATGGAAAGCAGAAGTTAGCCAAGTCATAAAAAAATTATTGATCAATAATCAGGGAGAAATATTAAAAGTTAAACAAGTCGCTCAAATGATGAATATGTCAGAACGTAGCTTACAGCGGTACTTGGCAACCGATAATACAAGTTTCTCAGCATTAGTTAATTTAACTCGAAAGCAATATGCACATCATCTTTTAGAAAATAGTTCGACATCAATTGAAACTGTGGCTTTAAGTTTAGGTTATGCAGATACATCCCATTTCACTCGCGCTTTTAAACGCTGGATGGGAGTGACACCTAAGTATTATCGAACTCAGCTAAAACTAAAAAATTTAGATATAAGTGAATCATCAAGAAGACCACAAAATTGAAAGTGATCTTCTAATATGCCTTAAATTGATGATTATGGTTTCGATGAAAGTGAGTGAATCACTTCAAAATAGCTAGGCGGGACTGGAACATGCCCTCGTTTTCTTAAAACTTTGTGCATACGCGGTAATTTAAAATATGGTACAGAAGCCATTAAATGGTGTTCCATATGGTAGTTTACGTGGATTGGTGCAACAAAACTTCTCGCAATCCATCCAGCTTTGGTTGTTCGAGTATTGGTTAAAGCAGTATTACTGGTTTGCATACCAGCATGTTCTGCCATAGAGCGAATACGTAAAAAAAGTGGAAATGGGGTTAAGTAAGCTAGAGGCCATAACCAATAAAAATGTTGTTGACCAAATGCTTTTAAAACGCCATAAAGTGCTAAATTCGTTGCAATAGCACCTGTACTGTTTTTTGCAATACTCTTTGCATAGTCAACGAAATTTTTATGACTGCGGTCTAGCCAGATTTGATCATTGGCAACAGTCCATTTCATGACATCCAGATCCATTAAAACTCGACCTAAGCTAAACTTTAAGCCAGTCATACCTGTTAAGTCGCGTAAGAATTTACGAGTCAGAGACTTTTTACTGACAGGAAAACCAGCAACTAAAGAAAGATCTGGGTCATCTGGAGTAGAGGTTTTTGCATGGTGACGAACATGGTGTACACGATATTTTTGAAGATCATTCCAAATGGGGCGGGCGCATAGCCATTCACCTACGAAATCATTTATTTTTTTATTTTTGAATAAACTTTTGTGAGATGCGTCGTGCATTAAAATTGCGAGGCATAACTGACGACCAGCCAAGATTGCTAAGGCAAGCATACATGCTAATAATTTACCCCAACTCGGTAAATAATCCCACATCATGATTAAGCTGGCGAATGTTCCGCCAATAACAGCCCATGTGCTGGCAACCGCCCAAGCACCATATGCATCTGAAGGTTCTGTAAGCTCTTGTATTTCTTCTTTGCTAAATAGGTCCGTAACACTTACCTGCGTATTCATTGTTATTCTCCCAAATTAGAGTTCGGTATCTATATTTTTATATTACAAATATAGTCATAAAAAATTAAAAAGTGAAATATTTGTTTGTAAAAAAATAAATCAGATGATTATAGATTTAGTTCTTGTTCATATATTTTTTTCCAAAGTTTTTGGCCGATCGCGTCTAATTGCTGTACATCTTGAGCAAATTGATTACGTGCAGACTCACTTACAAATGGTGCTGGTAATAGGGGATCATTCATGAGTAAAGCAATCGTTTCCCTACCTAAAAGAAGGGCTTTAACTGCGGCATCATTCAAGGAGAGATGAGTATAGTTTTCAAGCCAGTGTGTGATATCTCGACTATACATTTCATAATTTTTTTCGAGTTGTTTGGTATCCCATAAAGAAAAAATTTGCTTAAGCGTTGAGGGTTCGAAATGCTGAATAATACAAATTTTTGCTTCTTTCTCTAGCCCAGCTAAAACAAGCTCCTCACAGGTTTTTTCAAAACTATAAGCTAAATTGTCTGGGCGGATGTAAATACCAGTTTCTAATTCTTTAAAACCAAATTGGCGCAGTACACGTTCACGTTTTTTAAGAGCAGTTCGGTCTATACGGCCCAGTGTGCCTGTAAATACAGCAAGATAATGTTGCTGCCATTCTTTAGTTTGTTTAATACCATTTTTACGATTGAGTATTACTTTTGCCCAATCTTTCGTAGAAGGTGAAAGTTGATAAATTCCGCGTTCTACGCTTTCAATCATACCTTCATTTAATAAACGGGTTGTCGCAACTCGAATACCGTTTTCACTTAAGTTAAACAGTTTGGCAGCCACCAAAATTTGTTTAATCGTAAGTTGAGGGTAAGCAGAGGAAAGAAAGAGATCGATAATCAGATGACGTGCGTTGATTTTAGTATTTTTCATTCTGTTTAAATTTTAAATATAAATGACATATGCTTGAAATAATATCATGTTTGTTTGATGTTTTAAGATGGTTTCTTGGCTTGCTTAAGTTTAAGAGCTTTTATTTATAACTAGAAGACGATTTGTTTTTGATTAGATTTTATCTTTTTACGATAGTTAACCTAAGTTTGTCATAATGATGTGATACATTATTGCACTTTAAATAATCGGTCTTTAATTAAAGGCAATAACCAAAATGCTAGAAATGATCTGATATTGAACATGAGCTTGGCCAAAATGTTGGTTCGTTCATGATATAAAACAAATTTTTAGACCTTTCTAGTGATTAACTTTTTGAGCAAGTGATGGAAAATTTTGAAGTTATAAAAGCACTATTTCTAGGGTTTGTTGAAGGTTTAACTGAATTTTTACCAATTTCCAGTACTGGCCATTTGATTTTATTTGGTCATATTATCGATTTCCATTCAGATGGTGGTCGTGTATTCGAAGTAGTGATCCAGTTAGGTGCTATTTTGGCAGTATGCTGGTTATATCGACAAAAAATTATTAACTTGATTAAAGGCTTCTTTAGTGGCGATGTAGAGTCGCGTCATTTTGCTTTTAGTGTATTAATTGCTTTTTTCCCAGCAGTGATTATTGGTGTTTTAGCCGTCGATTTTATTAAAAGCGTTTTGTTTAGCCCAATTGTGGTTGCGATTGCCCTCATTGTTGGTGCACTGATTATTTTCTGGGTTGAATCTAGACAGTTTGAGCATAAAACACTAGATGCGACAAAAATCACGTTTAAGCAGGCACTTTTAGTCGGTCTTGCTCAATGTGTTGCGATGATTCCGGGAACTTCTCGTTCAGGTGCGACAATTGTAGGCGGGATGTTTGCAGGTTTATCACGTAAAGCCGCAACAGAATTTTCGTTCTTCCTTGCAATGCCGACCATGTTAGGGGCAGCGACATTTGACTTAATTAAAAATGCTGATGTGTTGACCTCAGACAATATGATTAATATTGGTGTTGGTTTTGTTGCAGCATTTATTGCAGCTTTATTTGTAGTAAAGGCACTGGTACTTTTTGTTGAACGTCACACTCTACGCGTATTTGCTTGGTACCGTATTGTGCTCGGTGTCATTATTTTGATTGCAGCAATGTTCTTTAACTTATCTGCTTAATCATCAGATTGAATGTAAAAACCTAGAATCTTCTAGGTTTTTTTATGCCTAAAAATAGCTTTAACTTGCTTATTTATACAAAGTACTACCAAGAAACGCTTTTTCCTTTTAGTTTGATTGATATAGTAAATCTTAAATAGCCTGTAAAAAATAAAGCAATGCAACAGAATGATCTGATGAAAAGTTTGGTAGAGGCTTTTTTATATTTAGCTCCTCAAGAAGGGCTATATCCCACCTATATTTCAAATATCACTCTTATGAGGGTTGATCATTCCACACAGCCTGTTGCTGTATTACAAGAGCCTTCAATTGTTTTAGTCATACAAGGCGTAAAGCGTGGTTATATCGGAAAAGAAACTTTTCAGTTTCAACAAGGCCAGTGTTTACTCATCTCGATTGCTATTCCTTTTGACTGCGATACATGGGTTGAAAATGAACCGATGCTGGCAATTGCAATTAAGTTTGAAGCGCAAATGATGGCTGATTTAGCCACTAAAATGAACAAAGAGCAGCATTTATCTATAGATGAACTTGAAAAAAGAGATATAAAGCTCAGTTGTGGTTTAAATATTATAGAAATGAACTCTGTTATATCTGAAGTTGCTTTACGTTTGTTGCATTTACTTCGTTCTAAACAAGACACCGCAATATTAGGAGAGCAGATAAAACGAGAACTCATTTATCGGGTTTTGCAGGCGGGGAGCCGTGATTTAATCGAAAATCTTTCGGCTATGATAAGTCGAAATAGTGTGATTTATACAATTTGTGAAATTATTCAAAGAGATTACTATCACAATTTAACGGTTCAGGAACTTGCTAAACAAGCAGGAATGAGTGTCTCTCTTTTTCATCAAGCGTTTAAGAAAGTCACGAACTATTCTCCATTACAGTACATTAAGATTACTCGATTACATAAAGCACGTGATTTAATCCTAAATAATCAAATGGGTGTTGCGGAAGCTGCCTATCAGGTAGGGTATGTAAGTGCCTCACAGTTTAGTCGAGAGTTCAAACGGCTGTTTGGAGTTCCCCCTAAATCTTCAATGAATTAAAGTAAATCAATACATTTAAAATATAAACCAAACATGGAGCATATCAATGAGTCTTCCAACAACCATGAAAATTGTTGAAATTACGGTTCCTGGCGGACCTGAGGTCTTAAAACTTCAAGATTCAGATGTTCCAGTTCCTCAAGCAGATGAAGTGTTAATTGAGGTAAAAGCTGCTGGAATTAACCGCCCAGACGTATTGCAGCGTATGGGCTTATACCCAATGCCAAAAGGTGTTACGCAAATTCCGGGTCTTGAAGTCGCTGGGGTCGTAGTTGCTGTAGGTGATCAAGTGCAACACTTCAAAGTTGGAGACAAGGTTTGTGCTTTAACCAACGGTGGTGGTTATGCAGAGTATTGTACTGTCACTGCAACGCAAGTACTTCCCATACCTGAAAATCTAACATTTACTCAAGCTGCTGCAATTCCGGAAACATTCTTTACAGTTTGGGCAAATCTGTTTGATATCGGCCGTTTAAAAGAAAATGAAACAGCACTGATTCATGGTGGGGCAAGTGGTATTGGGACCACCGCTTTAGCGATTTGCCATGCTTTAGGGATTAAAACTTTTGCTACAGTTGGAAGTGAAGATAAAGTTGAAGCACTCTCTAATTTAACAACTGCAATTAACTATAAAACCCAAGATTTTGAGCAAGAAATTTTGAAACACACCCAAGACCAAGGTGTTGATGTGATTTTGGATATTGTGGGTGGTTCGTATTTCTCGAAAAACTTAAATCTATTAAAGCGTGATGGTCGACTGGTCATTATTGGTTTTATGGGAGGGCGAATTGCAAAAGAATTTGATTTACAAAAACTGATTTTAAAACGTGCAACGATTACTGGCTCAACCATGCGAGCACGTAATAGCCAAGAAAAAGCACAGATTGCTCAGTCCTTACATGAACATGTATGGCCGCTCTTAGCTCAAGGCAAGTGTTTACCGCAAATCTATAAAACCTATGATTTTTCAGATGTACAAAGTGCCCATGCATGTATGGAGCAAGGTGACCATATTGGAAAGATCGTTTTAGAAATCAATACCTAATTTAATCTGTGACAGTTTAGGTGAACGGCATGTTTGCCTAAACTGAAATTTATAATTATTAATTGTGCCTATTTCTATATAAAAATTGCCAAATTCTATTGGCGTGTTGCATCAGTTTCTTGATCTAAATATACATGTACTAAGAAATAATAACTGGCTTAAAGCTGTTATTTCGTTCTTCAATTCTAAAGGATGGTAACAATGAATACCCCAGCATCAAATGATAAAAATCCAACTCCAGATTTGGCTGAAGATAATGCGTTCTTCCCATCACCATATTCACTGAGTCAATATACTTCTCCTAAAACAGATTACGATGGCACAACCTATCCAACGCCGTATGCGGGCAATAAAAAGGTTTTAATGATTGCAACTGATGAACGCTATATCCAGATGCAAAACGGTAAGTTCTTTTCTACTGGAAACCATCCAGTAGAAATGCTTTTGCCAATGTTCCATTTAGATAATGCCGGATTTGAAATTGATGTTGCGACACTTTCCGGTAATCCAGCCAAACTTGAAATGTGGGCAATGCCAAAGCAAGAGCAGGTGGTATTAGATACTTTCCATAAATATGCAGATAAACTAAAAAATCCACTAAAACTTGCCGATATTTTAGAAAATGTAGTAGGGGAAAACTCACCATATGCAGCTGTATTTATTCCGGGTGGGCATGGTGTTTTAGCTAAGATTCCACATAGCTTAGATGTCAAAAAAGTTCTGAAATGGGCAGTTGAACAAGACAAATTTATTATTACGTTATGTCATGGTCCAGCTTCGTTATTGGCTGCGGCAGTAGATGAACAACCTGAGAATTATATTTTTAAAGATTATCAAATTTGTGTATTCCCTGATTCATTAGATAAGGGGGCAAATATTGATATCGGTTATATGCCGGGAACTTTACCGTGGTTAGTCGGTGAGAACCTTGAAAAATTCGGTGTAAAGATTCTGAACACTGGTATTACAGGTCAATGTCATAGAGATCGTAAATTATTAACGGGGGATAGTCCGCTTGCTTCTAACAATTTGGGCAAGCTTGCAGCTGAAACATTGTTGGCTGAAGTGAAGGATTAATTTATTCAATATGTGCGCCCTGCGGGACTCGAACCCACGTCGGTCGCTTAGGAGGCAACTGCTCTATCCAGTTAAGCTAAGGGCGCATAATTTTATGATTATAAACAAAAAAGCTATTGCTAAGGCAATGGCTTTTTTCATGTTTTAGGTACTAAAAATTTTGTCATAGTGGTTAATAAAAAGTTAAACCAATCAAAGGTTTTATAATTATTCATGTCTTATATAAAAAATAGAGTTTATAAAGCTAAAAAATCACAAAAAATTCATGTTTGCCTTTTTATGATCTGAAGCAAAACACGAAAACATTCAAGGCAAGCGATCGGGTAAGTGAAGCTATTTTCAGAAGGTTGTTTGTTAAAGAATCAGATTTGGCTACAACATAATTTAAAAGGGCATAACATGAAAAAAATTGATGAACAGGACCTATCTAGAATTATTGAAATGGCATGGGAAGATCGAACCCCATTTGAAGCAATTGAGCGAGAGTATGGCTTACGTGAAAGTGAAGTTATTCGTTTAATGAGATATAACTTAAAATCGAGCAGTTTTAAACTCTGGCGTAAGCGTATGGCAGGGCGTAAAACCAAGCATCAGCAATTACGTTCACCAGAAGTTGAAAGAGCTTACTGTTCTCGTCAGTATAAATATGCTTAAGACCATCAAATATAATCCATTGAAAGACAACTGATTCAACAATGAAGAGTAGTGTTGAATCAGTTAAAACAACCCGGTGAAATATTTACTTATTCGAGCGAGCCTGTCGTTTACATCTTTCAGAGCAATATTTTACTTCTTCCCAGCAACGCTCCCATTTCTTTCGCCAGTTAAAAGAGCGTTGACAAGAAACACATATTTTCTGGGGCAGATGCTGTTTTTTCATGATCTTAAAGCTCATCAAGTTGATGAATAAGTAACTTTGCATGCTTCATGACAGAAGCTTTATCTTTCATACGATCAAGGTTTTTGTAGACCATCGACATTCTGGGATTCTGACGAAATATGGGCTCATACTGGCTCATAAAATACCAATACAAACTGTTAAATGGACAACTGTCTGGTTCAGTTTTGGTTTTGACGTTATATGTACAGTGCTGACAATAATTTGACATTTTATATATGTAATTACCTGATGCAGCATAGGGTTTACTTGCCATGATGCTGCCATCTGCATACATGGCCATGCCTAACGTATTCGGTAATTCGACCCATTCATAAGCATCTACATAGACAGCTAAATACCATTCGCAAATTTCTGATGGCTTTACACCTGCTAAAAGCGCAAAGTTGCCTGTAATCATTAAGCGCTGAATATGGTGGGCATAGCCATGTTCAAAGGTATTTCTGAAACACTCGGCCATACATGCCATTTTTGTGTTACCCGTCCAGTAATATTGTGGCAGCGGCGTGGTGGCATGAAGGGTATTTTGATTGCTATAGTCAGGCATAGATAACCAATAGATTCCACGCACATATTCCCGCCATCCTAAAATCTGTCGAATAAATCCTTCTACTGCATTTAAGGGGGCCTGTCCGTTGTAATAGGCTGTTTGAGCAGCGTCACATATCTCTTTAGGTAATAATAATCCACAATTTAAATAAGGCGAGGGCAGACTATGAAACATAAAGTCTGAACCATAAACCATAGCATCTTGATAATCGCCAAAGTGGGGTAGGTTGTTAGAAATAAAATCATCTAAAGCAAGCAAGGCATTTTGACGGGTAGTTGCCCATTGAAAGGAATTGATATTGCCGATATGTTGAGAAAATTCTTTCTCGACCAGTCGAATAACATCTATATCAATTTGATCATGCTCAAACGCTAATTTTGGTGGCAAAGGTGGATCGCCTGACCATGCTTTTCGATTGGCTTGATCAAAGTTCCATTGCCCGCCTATGGGTTGTTGGTCATACATTAAATATTGAGTTTGCTTGCGCATTTCTCGGTAAAAGTATTCCATTCTTAGCGTTTTATATTTCTTTGCCCATTGCTTGAATTGTTCTACGGTACAAAAGAAGCGATCATCTTCTAAACAAATAACAGATAGTTTTAGTGAGTTAGCCCATGAACTTTCGATTTCATGCTGCAAACGATATTCACCACATTGGGTAATGACGAGAGCATTTGCCGAGAAGTGTTGCTGCTGCAAAGCAATAAAGTCGACTAACTTTTTTATATGACTTTCGCGCTTAAATGTGTGATAACGGATTTTCCAGCCCTGTGCTTTTAATTCTTTTGCAAAGTGCCGCATTGCACTAAAAATTAGCGCTATTTTTTGTGGATGATGGGCAACATAAGATGTTTCCTCAAGCACTTCAGCCATCAAAATAATGTCTTCATTTCGGTTTAAATACTTGAGCGTTGCGAGTTGGTGATTTAATTGATCACCCAGAATTAAACCAAATCGCATATTTTTGCTTCATGAGATGGAACTAAAACTAGTCTAAATTTTCAGAGATCAATTTTATGTGAAGCAGTGCTTCTAAGTTCATCACTGGTCAGTTAGCTATAAAGTCATAGATATAACTTAAAAACATAGCATGCGTGAATAAAATGTGATTTTAATCAAAAAGATACAAATTAAATAAATTGAAAATGTTTGTCAGTATGCGTAAGATTTTTGAAAAATATGTTTTAAGTCTGATCCTTTTGAAGGAGCTATAGAGGCCGTCGAAAGGTTCTTCACTCGAGTATATAAATGGATACCGACAACCTTTCTATTGCTTATATTTTTCAGCAGCAACAACTTTTGGTTGATGCGAATTTTAATCTGCCTTGCCTTAAACAGCAGGAACATGATTTACATATACAAGCAGACCCTCAAGTAATAGCAAGAGATTTCCAAGAAGGTGAACCTATACCAAATGGATATCAATTCATATCTATTCGCCAACTCTTGCAGTATTGGACTAAACCGCAATTTGAACAAGCGAGTCGTGCTTTTCAGTTACTCGAGTGGCGTCGTAATCATCAGTTTTGTAGCCGTTGCGGACATAAAACCCAGCAGCATAAGACCGAATATTCTATGACTTGTCCTCTATGTAATTTCAGTCAATATCCTAGAGTTAACCCTTGTGTGATTACTATTATTACACGTGGAGAGAACGAGATTTTGCTGGCTAAAAGTGCCAGAAATACGAGCCAGATGTACAGTTTAATCGCTGGCTTTGTAGAGGTAGGGGAAACCTTAGAAGATGCTGTGCGACGTGAAACATTAGAAGAGGTTGGATTACACATTAAGAATATTCAGTATTTGGCGAGTCAACCATGGCCATTTCCGAGTAACCTAATGTTGGCCTTTAAAGCCGAATATGAAGCGGGCGAAATTGAAATTCAGGAGAAAGAGCTCAGTGATGCTCAGTTTTTCAAATTTGATCAGTTACCCGAAATACCATTTAAAGGTAGTATTGCGCATGCAATGATTATGCACGCTATTCATGGCACACCTGTGGCTGATGATACGAAACATTGGCTCTAAACAGATATCACTATAAAACTTTAATCTTATCGTCTTACACAAAAAAGCCATTGTCTAGACAATGGCTTTTTTGTGTTTTAAGTACAAGCGTTCAGATTATTGTTCTTTAGCATTAAGTACTTTAAATAAAATAAACATAAGAACGATCCAGATCGGAATCATCATCACAGACTCTTTAAAGCCTTGGCTCCACATGATGTAGAGGACAACAGCAATAAAACCTAAAACCAAATAGTTACTAAATGGTGCCCAAAGTGCAGGGAAGTGAGTTTTTTGACCGAGTTTTTTCATTGCTGATTTAAACTTAAGGTGAGTCATACTGATCATCGCCCAGTTTAATACCAATGCGCCAACTACAATGTACATTAAGTGGCTTAGTGCGTTTTCAGGTACAAAGTAATTTAAAAGAACACAGCCAAAAATGAGTAATGCAGATAATAAAACTGCTGGTACAGGTACACCTTGTTTATTTACTTTCTTGAAAATTTTTGGCGCATTACCTTGTTGAGCTAAACCGTAAAGCATACGGCTATTGGCAAACATCCCACTGTTATAAACAGAAAGGGCAGCGGTTAAAATAATAAAGTTAAGTAAGTGTGCAGCCCAACCAATACCCATTTGACTAAAAATCATAACAAATGGACTTTTATCGAGACCGCCAAGGTCTAATTGGTTCCATGGCACTAAAGAAAGTAAAATTGCCAATGAACCGATATAGAAAATCAAGATACGGAAAACAACTTGGTTAATTGCTTTTGGAATGGTTTTTTTCGGATCTTTTGCTTCTGCCGCAGCCATACCAATCAGTTCAATACCACCAAAGGCGAACATCAAGAAAGCCAACATGTAGAACAGGCCACTAAAGCCATTTGGAAAGAATCCACCATGTGTCCAAAGGTTGCTAAATGAAATGCTTGAACCTACATCTGCTGTAAATAGCAAATACAGTCCAAAAACAATCATTGAGATAACCGCAACAACTTTAATAATAGCGAGCCAGAATTCGGACTCACCATAAAATTTGACGTTTGTTAGGTTAATTGCCGTAATCACGACAAAGAAAAATAAGACAGAAGTCCACGCTGGAATATGAGGCCACCAATAATTAATATATTTGGCTACCGCAGTAAGTTCGCTCATCGCGACCAGAACGTAGAGTATCCAATAATTCCATCCAGCTAAAAATCCGGGAAATTTACCCCAATATTTATAAGCAAAATGGCTGAACGATCCTGCAACAGGTTCTTCAACAATCATTTCTCCCAGGTGGCGCATAATTAAAAAAGCAATTAAGCCACCAATGGCATATCCTAAAATAATGGATGGTCCCGCAGATTGAATCACTTGCGCCGAGCCTAAAAATAATCCGGTACCAATTGCTCCACCCATAGCAATTAATTGGATATGTCGATTTTTTAGTCCTCGTTGCAGTGTAGAAGATTCGTTGGTCAAAGGTCTTCACTCACTATGAATAAGTAAATTATTCTAATAGATGGATTTATTTTAGCCTAGACTACAAATTAACAAGCAGTGACTGAAAAGTAACACTAAAAAATATTTAAAATCATTAACTTGCTTTTAATAATTCAAAAATGATTGAAAAATATTCTAAAAATATATTTTTTGATAGACTCTTTTTTTCATGATTTTGCTGAATTCGGTCATTGCGAGCATTAATCTAAATTCTCAAAATAAGTCTGCGTCAATACGATTGATGTATAAAAGCATAACGCTATCTCTAGATCATAAAACGATTTAAGATGAAGTGGATGACTAAACAAGTCTGTTTGTTTCGAGATATAAAAACACAATAGTAAGGATAACAGTTGATATGAGCTCAGTACCGCAAATTAAAATTCCAGCAACTTACATGCGTGGTGGAACCAGTAAAGGCGTATTTTTTAAACTTGATGATTTGCCGGAAAGAGCTCAGGTGGCAGGTCAAGCAAGAGATCAACTCTTACTACGTGTCATTGGTAGCCCAGATCCTTATGGAAAGCAAATTGATGGAATGGGTGGAGCGACTTCAAGTACCAGTAAAACCGTTATTCTCGCTAAAAGCACACAGCCAGATCACGATGTAGACTATTTATTTGGACAGGTTTCAATAGATCAGCCTTTTGTGGACTGGAGTGGTAACTGTGGTAATTTAACTGCTGCGGTTGGCTCATTTGCGATTTCAAATGGTTTGGTCGATGCAAATCGAATTCCTGAAAATGGCCTCTGTACTGTTCGAATTTGGCAAAAAAATATTCAAAAAACCATTATTGCTCATGTACCTATCACCAATGGTCAAGTTCAAGAAACTGGTGACTTCGAACTGGATGGAGTGACTTTCCCTGCTGCTGAAGTTCAAATTGAGTTTTTAGACCCAGCCGATGATGGTGAAGAGGGCGGTGATATGTTCCCGACAGGGAATATTGTTGACCAATTAGATGTGCCTGAGATTGGCAGTTTTCAAGCCACATTTATTAATGCCGGTATTCCAACCATTTTCTTAAATGCAGAAGATTTAGGATACCAAGGTACAGAACTGCAAGATCATATTAATGGTGACGCAGCAGCACTAGCACGTTTTGAAAAAATTCGTGCATATGGGGCGGTACAGATGGGTTTAATTAAAGATATTTCAGAAGCAGCTGCACGTCAGCACACACCAAAAATTGCTTTTGTTTCTAAGCCGAAAAATTACACAGCTTCAAGCGGTAAAAACGTTTCAGAAAATGATGTCGACTTACTGGTTCGTGCGTTGTCGATGGGTAAATTACACCATGCCATGATGGGAACAGCAGCGGTAGCAATTGGTACGGCTGCTGCTATTCCGGGCACATTGGTAAATTTAGCAGCTGGTGGTGGCGAGCGTGAAGCAGTGCGTTTTGGACATCCATCGGGAACATTACGTGTGGGTGCTCAAGCTGAACTTACAAATGGTCAATGGGTAGTGAAAAAAGCCATTATGAGCCGTAGTGCACGTGTCTTAATGGAAGGTTGGGTACGCGTTCCGGGTGACAGTTTCTAAAAGTCATTTAAATGAAAAGTCTCTCTACCATGGAGAGGCTTTTTTACTTCTGACATCCATAACTCATCACGCACTTTTTACAGTGAATCGTGTATGATGTAGCACATGAATGTTTCATCACATTCAATAAAATTTCTCTACTGATTTTACGAGGCGACTGTGTCATCACTCTCTCAAGTTAATGCGGATGTTTTAAAACAAGCTCAACAACGTATTCAACAAGATTTATTGACAACACTCGCCGCATTTTCAATTCCTGAACCTTTAAAAAGCGCAGTACACCATGCAGTTATGCTTGGTGGAAAACGTGTGCGCCCAGCTTTGTGTTACGCTACAGCTTCTTTACAAGACAATCCAAATTTTGCTGCGGCTCGCCGTGCTGCAGTTGCGGTTGAACTTATTCATTGCTACTCGCTAGCGCATGATGATTTGCCTTGTATGGACAATGATTTACTTCGTCGTGGTCAGCCAACTTGCCATGTAGCATTTGGTGAAGATACCGCTTTACTTGCAGGCGATATTTTACAGTCGATGGCTTTTGAAGTTTTAGGGAGTCGTTTGTTTGATGAACAAGGACAGGGAACTGATACTGCAATTGTCTTAAAGCAAATTCAAATTTTAGCAACAGCCAGCTCTAAAATGGTTTGTGGACAGGTGTTAGACCTACAAGCTGAAGCTAAACAAATTTCTCAAGATGAACTAGAAAATATCCATCGTAATAAAACGGGAGCGCTTATTCAGGCTGCCATTATGATGGGTGCAGTGACAATTTTCTTTGGAACAGATCAGGCAATTCCGAAATTGCGTCAATACGGACAAGCGATTGGACTGGCTTTTCAGGTGCAAGATGATATTTTGGACATTACCTCAAGCACTGAAACTTTAGGTAAAACTGCGGGTAAGGATGAACAAGTACAAAAGTCGACTTATCCTGCTTTAATGGGACTTGAGCAAGCACAGATTTATGCAAAAGAGTTGCATGACCAAGCTTTTGAGGCTTTAGCGCATTTTGGTGAAAATGCAAAAGAATTAGTTGAGATTTCACAATTCCTTTTAGCACGTACCAACTAATATAAAATCAAATTAATAATCCTGCTTGTATTCATATTCAATGAATAAAGGAGATAAGAATGAATGGTGATCAGCTCCATCAATTTGCAATAGAGCTTGCGTGTAATCTTCCTTTTAGTGAGCAAAGCCAACCCTTTGGACCAGAATGCGACGTCTTTAAAATTTTAGAAAAGGTGTTTTTATTAGTAGGGGAAGGAACGGGCACAAAAATGATTACTGTTAAATGTGATCCATATAAAAGTCAGGAATATCAGGAGCTTTATTCATTTATTATTCCGGGTTACCACATGAATAAAAAACACTGGATTTCCATTACTCCACATAAAAACTTAACTCGGGATTTGCTTCAAGATTTGATTCGCGATTCTTATGACTTGGTTGTAAAAAAGCTCCCTTTGAAAGATCAGAAAAGATTAAACAACCAATAATACTCAATATAAAAACGGCGACCATCAGGTCGCCGTTTTTATTTCAATGACTTATTGAAAGCAGTTAAATTAATTATGCTTTCCCATAATGCCACGGATTGTATTTAAAACATCGGCAGGTAATACAACAGTTTTGGCATTACTCGATTTAGCCATGTCTTGCATTGCTTTAACGTACTGTTCACCTAATAGATAAGCGACAGGTGTTTCTTTATCGCCGACTGCGCTTGTTACCATTTCAATCGCTTTTTGAGATGCTTCTGCTAAGACAACTTGTGCTTCTGCATCACGGCGAGATGCTTCTAAACGACCATCTGCTTCTAAAATTGCAGCTTGCTTTTCACCGTCAGCTCTAGTCACTGTAGCACGACGTTGACGTTCAGCAGCAGCTTGAGCTTCCATAGCAGCTTGCATGGTTGAAGATGGCTGAATATCTTGAATTTCTACAGTTTTTAAAGTGATACCCCAATCCGAAATATCATCAGAAATTGCAGCTTTTAGTTTAGCTTTAATGTGATCTCGAGATGATAAAGCATCATCTAGATCCATTTCACCCACAATAGAACGTAATGAAGTCTGTACAAGGTTTTGAATGGCCCATGTATAGTTTTCAATACCGTACACTGCTTTTTCAGGGGTTGTTAAATTGATATAAGCTACTGCATTCATAAGCAATACAGCATTGTCACGGGTAATCACTTCTTGAGATGGAATATCAAGCACAATATCTTTAGTCGTGACTTTATAAGCTACGTCATCAATATAAGGAATAACGAAGTTCAACCCTGGATTAAGCGTGGAATGATATTTCCCTAAACGCTGAACAATCCATTTATAACCTTGAGGAACAATACGTACCCCTTTAAAAATAGTAACTGCTACAAAAGCCAAAAAGGCTAAAACAATAATGGTACCAACTGGCATGAAAATAACCTCTCTTTATCTTTAATGTTTATGAAGTACTGTGGGGCTGGACAATTAAGTCATTGCCCGAAATATCAATGACACGGACTCGATCACCGACTTTCACAGGGCTAGTGCTGCGACAGTTCCATTCATCGGCCCCTAAAATAGGCATAGGGAAACGGACAATAATTTGGTCATGAGCAAGTCTGGTTTGAATCACCATACCAATTTGTCCAATGGTCGCCTCACGAGGTAAACCTGCTTTAGTTCTATCAATCGACAAGGGTTTAATAAATTTGAACCAAAGAATGGTGCATAACACCGATAAAATAATCCACAATACAATTTGGGTTGTAAGGCTAATATCTGGAAATAACCAATAGAGAAAGCAAACCATAATGGCTGCAATACCAAACCAGAGAGCGGCAAAAGCAGGGATAATCAGCTCAGAAAGAATAAGTAAGATACCCAATACAAACCAGTGCCAAGGTTCTACAACAAACTCCATAGATCTGCTCTTTTATATATCTTTATGATGGGTAAAAGTGATCTCATATCACTTTTACCACTGTAGCAGATGATAGTAAGTGTGGATAGAAAAAAACCACCTCAATTAAAATTTAGGACGTGGAGCTGGCTTAAATGCGGCTGGAGATTTTTTGAAATTCGCTATTGCAGTTTCAATTTGACGAATTTGGCCTTGAGCAGCTTTCTCACCCTCTAAAATAGCTTCATTACTTGATTTTAAATCGAGTGTACCTAAGTGCCCAACTTTAGGTTGGATGACTACGTTTGCTAGTTTTAACTCTTCATTAATACTTTGTTGACCCATAATATTAATGGTTTGATCAAGTAATCCCCACATATTCGCTGGGCGATTTCCTGCTGGACGTGCTGAAATATCAACCGCAATCACAATATCTGCACCCATATCACGTGCTGTTTTTACAGGAATTGGGCTAACTAATCCGCCATCTACGTACTTTTGATTGCCAATAGTGGCAGGGACAAACACGTTTGGAATACTACAAGACGCACGTACTGCTTGACCTGCATTACCTTTAATAAAGTCAGCTTTTTGACCATTATCAAGACGGGTTGCTACTGCTGCAAAACGAATTGGGAATTTCTCAATAGGCTTATTGCCCACGTTACGGTTCACATAATCTTGTAGCTTTTGCCCAAGAATAATACCTTGGCGATTAAGCGTTAAATCACGAATATCCGATTCTTGTAATTTAAGTGCAAGATTTTGGAGCTGATAAGGTGTTTGCCCACTGGCATAGATACTTCCTACAAAACTACCGGCACTTGTACCCGTAACAATTTTAGGTTTAATACCATGTGATTCTAAGACCTTGATAACACCAATATGTGAAAATCCTTTTGCTCCACCGCCGCCTAAGGCAAGTGCAATAATTGGTTCGCGTGCTTTAACTGAAGTGGTCGGTGTTGGTGTTTTGCTGAATTTATCACAGCCGAATAGGGCTAAAGAGATAAATCCGATACTGGCAAATTGAGCAATTTTCATCTTTGAAAAACAATCTATAGCAAGATAAATTAAGATGGCCCATCAGACCAGATTCGCTCAATTTTTGCTAGGTTTTTTTCACAAGATTTTGTAAAGGTTCTGCAAGCCAATTACGATTTTTCGGTGATATTTTTCCATCATAACGCTCAAAAATTTTGGCGAGATCTTCATCATAATTTCCGCTAGGAGTTAAATAGCCTAAGCAGTGAATAGTCTTGCGATCATAATCAAAAGAGAACATCACAATCGGGATATTAGCCTTTGCAGCAATATGGTAAAAGCCACTCTTCATTTTTTTTGCTTTCTTACGTGTGCCTTCTGGCGCCATTCCAATCCAGATTTTGTCATAATCCTGAATGGTTGCAACCACCTGTTCAGTCAGTCCATTGGCAGAGTCACGTTTTACCGGAATAACACCTGCCCAATCTAAAACACGTTTAAAAGGAGGCTTAAATAAGCTGTCTTTACCTAGTACTGTAATTTGAATGCCAAGCCCAAAAATAGCTAAAAAACCATACCAGCCATCAATATTGGATGTATGAGGAGAAATAATCGCTACAGCCTTGGGAAAGTTAGGAACTTCACCTTCTATGGTCCAGCCTTGAGCCAAAAAAAGTTTTTTAAATAATGCTCGACTTAAAGCATTACCACGTTGAGGGACCTGTGGAGGTAGTTTAGGGAAATGTTGTTCCATATTTTTAAGTTTTAAATCATCCTTTGTTTTATCTTAATCTTTTGAAATCTATGCTTCATTGGCAAAATGTAAGACTACGCATGGTATTTCATGTTATTACCGCACAAAGAAATAAAAGTAGGTATATATGTTTCGACAGCAAAATCTTTATCTTTTGCTATTTTCCTTATATTGGGCGCAAGGTTTACCTGTGGGTTTTATGACCCATGCTTTGCCCGTAATATTAAGAGCTCAAGGTGTATCACTCGCGCATATTGGTGGTTTTGGGCTGCTTATGTTGCCTTGGTCAATCAAAATATTTTGGGCACCGTGGGTGGATCGACACGCAATTTCCCATTTAGGTCATTATCGTAGCTGGATTTTACCCACTCAGCTTTTGACGGTGGCAGTACTTTGTATTTTATCTTTTTTTCCTATTCAGACTTTAGATCAGCCTTTGTACTTATTTATATTTTTTATTGCACTGTTATTTATGAACTCGACGGGCGCAACTCAAGATATTGCAACCGATGCTTTAGCTGTCAATTTATTACAACATGATCAGCAACATTGGGGAAATACATTTCAAGTTGTAGGCTCTCGGCTTGGTTTTATTGTAGGTGGGGGAGCTGTGTTATGGTGTTTAGATTGGTTGTCATGGCAGCCAACTTTTTTATTATTAGCTGCTTTAGTATTTATCAATACTCTACCTGTTTTACTATTCAAAGAACCTCCTCATACTTCTCATTCTGACAATCAATCTAGCCAGCCAAATTTATTGATAAAAATTAAGTCTTATTTGAGTTATTTTTCTCAAAATAAAGAACTTCGTTCTTGGTTAATGGTACTCATCACTTTTAAAGTGGCAGATGGCTTAGCTGGGCCTTTACTCAAACCCTTAATGGTTGATATGGGATTAAGTTTTACCCAAATAGGTGTTTATATCACTATGCTAGGCGCTGTAGCTGCTTTAGTGGGAGCATTTATTGCAGGATGGGTATTAAAGTATTTTTCTAGAACAAATACATTAATTAGTTTTTCAATATTAAAAATCATGAGTTTAGGTGCGTATGTTTACTTGGCCTATGCTTATGAGCAAAAGATAAAAATAAATGCATGGCTTATTTATACTATAAATGCTTTAGAAGATGCCTTTGCCGCCATGCTACTCGTTGTAATGTTAACCTTAGTCATGCATTACAGCCGAAAGAACTACGCAGGCACTGATTTTACTTTCCAAGTTTCGGTCATGGCGACAGTAAGTGGTGGTCTTTATACCTTGAGTGGTGTTATTGGAGATGCGCTTGGTTATTACCATTATTTGATATGTATTGTCAGTGTCGGAGTACTCTTTTTAATTCCTATGTACATATGGAAAGGAACAAAGACTGTATAAAAAATGACATTAAGTTGATGAAATAAAGAGACTTAAATTAGGTTGAGTCGTGCTGAAAAATTGTACTTATGCCTTTAGTCATTCTTTTAAAAATGTATATTTTTAGCTATTCAAATGGTTTATTAATTGTGCCATCTTGTTTGGGTAGCAAATGGAAGCTAGAAGGAGAAAAAGGGATGCGAATAACAAGAAAAATCATGTGAAACCATCAGGACAGCAAAAGAATCTTTAATTAGATTGTATATTAGCCTAAAGTCTAAAAAAGAATAATGAAATAATGATTTAATCATTCTATAAGATAAGAGAGTTGTGTAGGATTCGTTACAACATGAAGTCAAGGTAAAAGTTCTGTAAGCAAAAGTCTGTTTTAATTCTTTTGATTTGGAAATTTTAATCTTACCCAGCGTTAAAATTGGTTTTGATTGCGGTAATAAAATTAATGCAATCAAATTTGGAGGATAGTTGGTTTTTTTGTGCTCAATGGTCACACGAATCAACTTGGCATGGACAAGCAACATAAAATATATTTTTAGGAGTTTTTGATGGATCTATTCCTTAATCGTAAATCGTTTGTTGTTAAAAGTTTAGCTATTACAGTAACAGCTTTAATGATGAGTGGGGCAAATGCGGCAACCTCTGAAAAAGAGGAAATTCAAAAACTTCGTCAAGAAGTTGAAGCTTTAAAAGCATTAGTTAAAGAACAGCGCCAAGTTCAACAGCAACAGCAACAAGTACAGCAACAACAGCAAGTACAGTTAGCTGAAGTTAAAGCACAGCCTCAGCCTGTTGCTGCACCAGCTTCTCCATTAGCAGGTTTTAAATCTAAAGCTGGTGCTGATGTGAACCTTTATGGTTTTGTTCGTGGTGATGCTAACTACATTATCGAAGGTGCGGATGACGACTTTAATGCTGTAAATAAAGTAGGTGGTACAGGTGGTACAGCTAGCACACAGGATAAATTACGTGCGACAGCTAAAACTACACGTCTTGGTTTAGATTTTAATACACCTGTGGGCGATGCTAAAGTAGGCGGTAAAATCGAAGTTGACTTTGGTGGAACAAACGATGCATTCCGTATTCGTCATGCTTATGTAACATATAATGACTGGTTGTTTGGTCAAACGACATCTAACTTCTTATCAACTCATGCACCAGAAATGATCGATTTCTCGACAAACATTGGTGGCGGTACGAAACGTGTTCCTCAAGTACGTTATAGCTATAAATTAGCACCTGCAACTCAATTGTTTGTTTCTGCTGAAAAAGCTGATAGTTCATCATCTGCTACAGGTGATAGCCTTAAATATCGTCTACCTGCATTAACTGCTAAAATCACCCAAGGTTATGCAGAGGGTAAAGGTTCTGCATCAGCTCGTGTTTTAGTAGAAAACTACAAATCACAGCTTGCTGATGATAATAAAACTGGCTGGGGTATTGCTGCAGGTACAGACTTCAAAGTTTCTGATCCTTTAAAAGTATTTGCTGATGTTTCATATGTAGTAGGTGATAGTACTTATTTATATGGTAGTAATGCTGCGTATGCTGTAGCTGCTAATAAAGATATTGAGCAAAATAAATTTGTTGCTGTACAAGTAGGTGGTACTTATAAAATCTTGCCTAACTTGCGTTCAACTTTAGCGTACGGTGCACAGTTTGCAGATGATGGTACAGATTTTGCCCGCTTAAATGCATCTGCTAACGAAAAAGTTCAACAAGCATGGATTAACTTTATCTATTCGCCTGTTAAACCAATTGATTTAGGTCTTGAATATATCAATGGTAAGCGTGAAACGTTTGCTGGCCAGTCTTACAAAGATAACCGTATTGGTTTAATGGCTAAGTATAGCTTCTAATTTTTCAAAGATTTAAGTCTGAAAAAGTCGAGGTTCAAGTGAATCTCGACTTTTTATTTGTAGTTGAGTTAAATGACACTAAGCGCTTAAAAATGGTTTATACCGATCATTCTAGTATTTAAGTCATTTTTAAGTTTCAATTTTTACATTAGAAGATCATAAAAAAGGTCGTAGTAACCAGAGATGCTGAGTTTTTTTTCTAAATTAAGAAATAAGCAGATTTCCCTGTTTATGTTCAACGTCATTATAGCCATTTGGTTAGGTGCAATTCTAAATATTGGTTTTTATAAGAAAGTTCACCTGTTAACACCATATTTAGGTATAAAAGCAACCTTATTCTTAGCAGCTACTGTAGTGATTGTTGTTGCTACCTATTATGCAGCTTTACAAATTTTAAACTGGAAATGGACCGCCAAAATTTTTGCCATTCTGTTAGTATTCATTGGTGGGTTTAGCTCGTATTTTGTAAATACTTTAGGTGTCATTATTTCACCTGACCAGATTCAAAACATTGCTCAAACAGATGTCGCAGAAGCCACAGATTTACTCTCTTTGCGTTTTGTGCTCTGGACGATTTTCTTTGTTGTTTTACCTATATTTTTGATTACTCAGGTAAAACTCAAATCAGAAAAAATACTTCCGCTTTTGCTTAAAAAAGTCCTTTCCATCGCCCTTGCATTTGCCGTTGTGGGCGGATTGTTGTTTGCTTACTATGTTGATTTTGCAGCAATATTTAGAGAACATCGTGATTTAAAAGGGATGATCTCTCCTCAAAACACTATTTCTTCGGTGATGTCTTATTATCGTAAAAAAGCGCCTAAGAAAAATCTTCCTCTTGTGAAGTATGGTGAAGATGCCCATCAAGTTCAGCAAACTCAAAAAGATTTACCTAAACTCATGGTACTTGTAGTGGGCGAAACTGCACGTGCAGAAAGTTTCTCGCTCAATGGGTATGCTAAAAATACAAACCCAGAGCTTTCTAAACAAGATATTTTAAATTTCTCTCAAGTGAGTTCATGTGGTACGGCAACAGCAGTTTCTGTGCCATGTATGTTCTCTGGTATGCCACGTGCTGATTATGATGAGCAATTGGCAAGCCATCGTGAAGGCTTACTAGATATTGCAAAACGCGCAGGCTATCAAGTGACTTGGATTGATAACAACTCGGGTTGTAAAGGTGCATGTGATCGTGTTGAACAATACCAGATTCCAGAAGACTTAAAGCAAAAATGGTGTAAAGATGGTGAATGTCTTGATGGTATTCTCATTGATAGCTTAAAGCAGTATTTGTCCTCTATTCCGAAAGACGATAAACGTCCACGTTTAGTTGTATTACATCAGATGGGTAGCCATGGGCCAGCATATTACAAACGGGCACCTGAGGGATATCAACCATTTAAACCAACTTGTGATACTAATGCGATACAGGGTTGTTCACCAGCTGAGCTATTAAATAGTTATGATAATACAATCGTGTATACAGACCATGTATTAAGCCAAATGATCAATACTTTAAAAGAAGTATCGAATTATCAAACAGGTTTATGGTATTTATCTGATCATGGAGAGTCGACAGGTGAGCATGGTATGTATTTGCATGGTTCGCCTTACTCAATCGCACCGAGCCAACAAACACATATTCCAATGATTATGTGGTTCTCTGATGGCTGGAAACAACATAATCTTGCTCAAGTAAATTGTTTAAACCAACAAACTAAACAAAAGTTAAGTCAGGATAATCTATTCCCAAGTTTGTTAAGTTTATTGGATGTACAAACTCAGGTCATCAACCCTCAACTGGACATGTTGCACTCCTGTGCCCATGTAAACTAAAGCGAGCCTAGAACATGACAAAAATCTTGATGATTGAAGATGATTTTATGATTGCAGAATCAACAACGACGTTGCTGCAATATCATCAATTTGAGGTGGAATGGGTCAATAACGGTTTAGATGGTTTGGCCCAATTAGCAAAGAATAAGTTTGATCTCATTCTTTTAGACTTGGGATTGCCAATGATGGATGGTATGCAAGTTTTAAAGCAGATTCGTCAAAGAGCAGCAACACCAGTCTTGATTATCTCTGCACGTGACCAACTGCAAAACCGTGTTGATGGTCTGAATTTGGGAGCAGATGATTACTTAATTAAGCCTTATGAGTTTGATGAATTACTCGCTCGTATTCATGCTTTATTACGCCGTAGTGGCGTAGAGGCTCAACTTGCAAGCCAAGATCAACTACTAGAAAGCGGTGATCTGGTTTTAAATGTTGAACAGCACATTGCAACGTTTAAAGGGCAACGTATTGATTTATCGAATCGTGAATGGGCAATCTTGATTCCGCTTATGAGTCATCCAAATAAAATTTTCTCAAAAGCTAATTTGGAAGATAAGTTATATGACTTTGATAGTGATGTGACCAGCAACACGATTGAGGTATATGTCCATCATTTAAGGGCTAAGTTGGGTAAAGACTTTATTCGAACTATCCGAGGACTGGGTTACCGTTTAGGGCAATCATAATTTAAGATTTCGGGACTTCATGAACGTGCATTATTCATTAAAAAAACGACTGATTTGGGGCACCTCAATTTTCAGTGTCATCTTAGGTTGTATTTTAATTTTTAGTGCTTATAAGGTTGCACTTCAGGAAGTCGATGAAATTCTAGATACTCAAATGCAGTATTTAGCGGAAAGAACGGCTGAGTATCCCTTAAAAACAGTAAGTAGTAAGTTTGATTTACATCGGACTTACCACGAAGAAGATTTATTTTTAGATATTTGGGCTTATAAAGACCAAGCGAATTTATCTCATCATCTACATTTACTGGTTCCTCCAGTGCAACAAGCTGGTTTTTATTCACATAAAACCGCTGAAGGTGTAGTCCGAACATATGTTTTACCGTTGAAAGACTACCAAATTCAGGTCAGTCAACAAGAGCGAGTTCGTGAAGCTTTCGCATGGGAGCTTGCCGGCAGCATGTTCATTCCTTATTTAATTATTTTACCTTTTGCGATATTTGCCTTGGCTGCCATTATTAGTCGTGGTTTAAAACCAATAGATGATTTTAAAAATGAGTTAATGGAGCGTGATTCTGAGGAGTTAACACCAATTGAGGTGCATAATTATCCTCAAGAGCTTTTGCCTACCATTGATGAAATGAACCGTCTGTTTGACCGTATTTCTAAAGCACAAAATGAACAGAAGCAATTCATTGCTGATGCTGCTCATGAACTAAGAACACCTGTTACTGCATTGAACTTACAAACCAAGATTTTGTTAAGCCAGTTTCCTGAGCATGAATCGTTGCAAAATTTAAGCAAAGGTTTAGCTCGTATTCAGCATTTAGTGACGCAGCTTTTAGCGTTGGCAAAGCAAGATGTAACTTTAAGTATGGTTGAACCTACTGGCTATTTCCAGCTCAATGATGTGGCTTTAAATTGCGTTGAGCAGTTGGTTAATTTAGCCATGCAAAAAGAAATTGATTTAGGCTTTGTTAGAAATGACCCTGTCGAGATGCATAGTATTGAACCTACCGTACATTCGATTATTTTTAACTTAATTGATAATGCAATTAAATATACACCACATCAGGGGGTAATTAACATTTCAGTTTATACCGACCCAGATAATTTTGCTTGTATTCAAATCGAAGATAGTGGCGCAGGTATAGATCCTGAAAATTACGATAAGGTGCTTAAACGTTTTTATCGAGTACACCATCATCTTGAAGTGGGAAGTGGTTTAGGTTTATCAATTGTAGATCGTGCAACTCAAAGACTTGGTGGAACTCTAACTCTCGATAAAAGTTTAGAACTTGGTGGTCTTTCAGTTTTAGTGAAGTTACCTAAGGTTTTACATTTACATGAAACAAGAGCTTAACTAAGCTCTTGTTTTAATTGTTTTTCGAACTCAAAGCGATGAATACAAATCGCATAAAAGAAAATGTTCACTGCCCAAACAACCCAACCTGTCCATAAGTTATGACTTAGGAAATGTGCTCCTCGCATCATTTGTGCCCAACCCATCATAAATCCTAATAAAATGCCTGAAAATAAATAAAAATAAGCTCGTTTTGGTTGTTCAAGACGATAAACAAAATAACCGGTCATTATGATAAATCCAGCACTGGCATGACCACCTGGAAAACAATGACCATGTTTTGCTGTAAAGTCCCAAATATAGCCACCTAAACTATTAGGATGAACCATATTCCAAGGGCAGGCATGAGCAGATTGTGATTTTAATAAACCAACAACACCGCTACCAATCATGCTGACAAAAAACATATAACCATATTGCCAGCGATAGATTTTTAACTTTTCTACTTTAAATGAAGCAAGCCACAGACCAAAAAAGATGACATAAACCGCAGTGATAATGTCTTTTACGATTTGATGATTAAGCCTTTCGAGATACCAATTTTCCCGATTAAAAAATTGACCAGTTGAATCAATCCAAGGTTGGATGAGGTACATATCAATTTTTCCTCCCACTGGGAATACAAATAAAAGTATAAAAAAGCTGATAGCAAGAAAAATAAGCTGAAGCTGAAAAAAATGTTTTTGTTGATTCATTGTGTTTTAACATCAATTTAAGCGTGAATTGAAGGCATTACATAAAATAAAACTTAAATTGTTCTTAAACTAAACAGGATTTCATCTTTAAATCTTAGAAAAATATTCAATTTAATATATTTTTCAATATATTAAATTGAATGTATGGAAAACTAAAAGTGTAGTTTTTAATCAAGGAAAGTTATTTTTAAACTAAAAGGTTTTATTTGTACAAGGCATATGAAGCAGTATATTTAAATCCTGCTTCATAATCATTGAATTAAAACATGCCTTCTTCAGAGTTGGCAGAGATTTTATGAATAGACAAATCTGCACCACGAAACTCATCTTCTTGAGATAAACGAATACCAATGGTCGCTTTAAGGATGCCATAAACAATAAAACCGCCAGCAAGTGCAATAGCAATCGCGAGTACTGTACCAATGAGCTGTGAGGCAAATGATACACCGCCTAAACCACCTAGCCATTTTTGACCAAATAGTCCCACTGCAATACCGCCGAATGCACCGCAAACGCCATGTAAAGGCCATACACCTAGTACATCATCTACTTTGAGTTTATTTTGAGTATAGGTAAAGAGGTATACGAACATGGCACCAGCTATACCACCAATAACAAGTGCACTCACGGGATGAACAATGTCAGACCCAGCACAAATAGCAACTAAACCGGCAAGTGGACCATTATGTAAGAAACCTGGGTCATTTTTCCCAATTGCATTTGCTGTAATCGTTCCGCCAACCATTGCCATAAGTGAATTAATAGCAACTAGCCCAGAAATAGCATCAAGACGTTGAGCACTCATTACATTAAAGCCAAACCAGCCCACAATTAAAATCCATGAACCAAGTGCTAAAAATGGAATTGAAGAAGGAGGGTGAGCACTTACGCGACCATCTTTCTTATAACGACCAGAGCGAGCACCTAATAAAATAACCGCAGCGAGTGCAATCCAGCCACCCATTGCATGGACTACAACTGAACCAGCAAAGTCGTGAAAAGCTGCGCCAAAAGTTGTTTCTAACCATTTTTGTAAACCATAGTTACCATTCCAGACCATACCTTCAAAAAAAGGATAGACCAGACCAACTAAAGCGAGCGTTGCTATTGCTTGTGAACGCATTTTGGCGCGTTCTGCAATACCACCTGAAATAATTGCAGGAATTGCCGCAGCAAAAGTCAGTAAAAAGAAGCAGCGCATTAAGTTGTAACCATGATCACTTGCGAGGCTTGTACCATCATGGAAGAAATGCTGGCCATAAGAAATGTAATAACCAACAAAGAAATATGCGATTGCGGAGAGGGCAAAGTCAGTCAGAATTTTACTAAGCGCGTTCACCTGATTTTTGTGGCGAACTGTACCAAGTTCCAAGAATGCAAAACCTGCGTGCATGGCAAGAACCAAAACTGCACCAAGTAACAAGAAAAATAGATCTACATTTTGCATAGCATGCTCGAAAAAAGTGCTAAATTCCATTTTGGAACAAATCTGGGTCTGTAAATTGCACCAAAATAGATTTAAGGAATCTAAAAACCTAAGTTTGTCGAAACAAACTCAATTGCATAAAAGTGAATATGCAATAAGCGCACCAATTTGGATTGTGAAATTAGTTTTTGGCGATAAATGGTGCGTTAATTTGCTTAAAATAGGCTGTTATGGCACATTTTTATGATAAAAGTCATCTAATTTGTTTATAAATTGACCTAAAAGAGTTCGTTATTAAAATATAAAACGAATTAAATTCTGACTAAATTATTTATTAAACCAAACCTCTTGAGCAATTTGTATGAATGCTTTTACGGCTGGACTGATGTGTTTCTTATTTTTTACTGCAAGACCAATAGAACGTTTAAGGTTCGGTTTAAATGGGCGTTTAACTACGTTTGGATAAAGTGAGAGTAGCTCTTTGGTGATCACCATATCAGAGACTATTGAGATTCCTAACTGGTTGTGTACCATACTAACGATACTTAGAATTTGGGAAACATAAAATTTGATATCTGGTTTCACATTAAAGTTTTTTAAAATTAATTCGACCTGATGTCGACTACCAGCCATTGTCATAATAAAAGGGCAGTTTTCTAGTTGGGCTGGATCAATATAGAGTTGCTGCGCCAGCGGGTAACCACTCGGAATTAAGGCAACAAAACGATCTTCGATTAAAGGGAATGTATCGAATCGCTCATCTGGCATAATTAAAAAACCAACCTCTATGCGCCGTTCCAATAACCACTGAGCAACTTCTTTATCTTCACCTTCATCAATATAAATTTCGATTTTAGGATAGCGCTGCCGAAAGGTTTCTAAAATTTCAGGCAGTAGATAAATAGAGGATGATGCCCCAAAAGAACCAATTCGTAATGTTCCTTCATTTAAACCGTGGATGGCAGCCACTTCTTTTTCTAAGGTATTGGAAATACTCAATAACTCTTTTACATGGGTCAATAACTGCTGACCTGTCGTGGTGAGTTCAATATCGCTTTGAGTTCTTGAAATGAGGTTAATACCCCATTGTTGTTCTAATGATTTAAGCGCATGGGAAACTGCCGACTGTGAAATGCCCAACTTTTCAGCGGTCGCAGTGAAACTTTTTAGTTCAGCAATGAGTGCGAAAATTTCAAGTTGGGTAAAGGTCATGTTGTATTTGTTATGAGTAAAAACTCATTTTATCATGAGTTTTCATTATCTTTAATATATGAGTAAGCCAAGCTAATTGCCAAAGCAGCAAGCCCTAACAAAACTCGAGTAAAGAAATGAATAGCATTGTTTTATCTCTTTTTCCTTTAGTTGCATTAATTGCATCGGGATACTTATTTAAAAAATATCATTTTTTCAGCGATGAGTTTTGGGTTGGGACAGAGAAGCTTAATTACTATATTTTGTTTCCCGCTTTGCTTTTCAGTACGCTATCGACCGCAAAAATTGACTTACAAAGCTTGAGTACAGCCATTATTGCGATGTTGATTGTGGTCTTAGCTGTAACCGCCTTTTTATACATACTCCGAATGTTTTGGCATATACCGTCTGCACGTTTTGGTGTGCATGTACAAAGTATGGTTCGCTTTAATACTTATATTGGTTTGGCCTTAGTGACTTCACTTTTTAAAAGTGAAGGAATGGCAATACTGGCAATTTTATTGGCACTTTGCATTCCACTGGTAAATGTTATTTCGGTGCTTGCTTTAACTTCTAAAGAACATATGGCAATTAAACCTGTTTTGATTGCACTGCTTAAAAACCCTTTAATTGCATCATGTGTGGTCGGTGCAGCAGTTAATGCACTTCACATCCCGATTTGGGACGGCTTTACTCAGTTTATTAAGCTTTTTTCTGTTTCGAGTTTGCCATTAGGTTTGTTATGTGTTGGCACAGCTTTGCAGTTTATGCAAATTAAAAAAGACATTGTGGTATTGGCAGCAGACACGTTTGCTCGACTTTTAGCAGTACCTGCTTTGGCTTACGCGGTCTGCATGTGGTTTGGTTTACCAAGCTTACAAACACAAATTTTAGTCATTTTCTTTGCGCTACCGACTGCTTCTGCTTCATACATTTTAACCAAAGTTTTGGGTGGCGATAGTCAGCTTATGGCAGCCGTGATTAGCTTTCAAACTCTATGTGCTGCCGTGACTTTACCACTAGTGATTTGGTGGATTTCTTAAGATATAAATTTTTGGCCTCTTAACACTTAAAGAATGCTTGGCTACCTTCCTCATCTGATTATTGCTACACTTTTTTCTTTTTCAGGTGGATGAGTATGTCCTTTGATCTCAAAGTGAGCTTGCAGCAAAGGTCTGAACCGTCTGCACAGCAGAAAAAATTGAATCGCCTGATTGATAAAATAGAGCAGCAAAAAGTTAGCCTGAGCACTTGGCAAAATGCAAAAGCTGAGATTCAACAGCACATACGGCAAAAACTGATGCCTGTGTATAGCGATTTGCATGCAGTGCTATTTCAACAGTTAGAGCAACTTTGGAATATGCTGCATAGCCATGAGTTTTCTAAAGCAGATATGCAACAACTAGATGGAAAAATTGTCCAGCTTGCACAAATGTTGAAGCGATCCAAAATGCTATCTACTGAACAATTGGATTTAGTGAAGCAGATCGATACCTTTTATCAGCAACATACTCAAGATTCGGTAAAAAAGAATAAAAAAACTCAGCCAATAAAATCTGAATACCAAGAAAGCGTTGATCAGGGTTCAGAGTTTGAAGAAGACTTTGAACAATATGCTGCCGAGCAACAACAAGCGCGTGAACAAGCCAAACGGCAAAGACAGCAGCAGAAACGTGAACAAGCTGAGCAAATGGCAGCGCAGTCGTTAAAAACAGTTTATTTAAAAATTGCCGCGATGATTCACCCAGACCGTGAGCAAGATGAAACTAAAAAATTAGAAAAAACCGAGCTGTTTCAACAGGCAAGTCAGGCCTACGAAAAGCAGGATTTGTTTTATTTACTCAAACTCCAGTTACAGCTTGAACAGAATAAAGGGCTAGGTGCTAAAGACTTATCTGCCGAGCAATTGAGGTTTTATAAACTGGCTTTAGATGCACAAAGTCAGCAGCTTGAAAGTCAAATAGCTGAGATTTTAGATTCTTTTCAGTTAGTGAAGAACGTGAAAGCAGAGCATGTACACATTAGTGATGTTTATAAAGCTGTCGATGCCGACTGTGCTGAGCTAAAGCAGCAGTTGAAATGGGAGAAAGAACGTTTAAAGTATATGAAAAAGGTGAGTGGGGTAGAAATGTTGTTGGGGCATGGGGTGCTTTAATTAGCTTCTAGGCTTTATATGCAGCCATGAGGCTACCGATGATTTGATAAGGAATAAATTCTGAAATAAGAAATCGTTGAGGTTATATTCTTTATAAAATATAGTGTGGAAATTATAAAAATTAAAAGATCGGATTTATGAATGAAAAATTTATTCAATTATCAAAAGAACTTAAACATAGACCTATTTTAGAGAAGGCTTTAGGTTATTTTCCTAACTTACCTTTAGTTGCTATCGATTGTGGCTGTGGCGCTGGCAATGAATCTGCTTATCTACTCTCAAAGGGATTTAATGTTCATGCTTTTGATATTTCAATTGATGCGCAAAAAGTTTGTACTGAGCGATTCAAAGATGACTCTAAATTTATTTTCTATCATGAATCTTTTGAAGACTTTAATTTCCCGTCTGCAAGCTTAATTATTGCTTCATCAAGTCTATTCTTTTGCGATCCAAGTTATTTTTATAGCGTAATTAAACGAATGATAAATGCTCTTTCTGAAGGCGGAATTCTGATAGTTGATTTATTGGGGACTCAAGATGAATGGGTTACTAGAGAACCTGCAAAATTTATAGGTTTTACTTATCAAGATATAGCCGACTTATTTTTATGTGACTTTAATTTATTGTTTCATAAAGAAATGAATGAAAATTTACCTTTATTAAATGGTTGCATAAAATCATGGCATCTCCATATGCTGATTCTACAAAAAAAGTAATTTTGAAATATAGAAAAACCCAGAACCTGTTTGCACAGATTCTGGGTTCGTTTAACTAAAAAAGCTTAAAGCGCAGCAATTTGCTCCATATTCGCTTTAACTTTATCTAACTGCGCAGCAAACTCAGCAAGTTTCGCTTTTTCACCTTCAACAACCGCTGCTGGTGCTTTAGATACAAAGCCTTCATTTGCAAGTTTATTTGCAATTTGATCATGTTGCTTTTGGATTTTATCCAAGTCTTTTTGCAAACGAGCAAGCTCAGCTTTAGGGTCAATTAAGCCTTTCATTGGTACAAATACTGATGCATGACCTACAACACTTGAAGAAGAAAGCGGTGGTTCTTGGTCTTTACCTAAGAACTCAATGCTTTCGACTTTAGCCAATGCTTTGAACAACGCTTCAATACGAGTAATTTGCTCACGTTCAGCATCAGAAATGTTTTGAAGTAATACTGGTAATAAACGCGCATTACCTAAGCCCATTTCACCGCGAATATTACGAACCGCACCAATCAAACCTTGAAGCCATTGCATATCTGCTTCAGCTTGTTCATTGATTTTTGCTTGCTCAGGAATAGGGTATTGAGCAGTCATAATCGTTGGGCCGCCTTGACCAAGCATTGGTGCAAGTGTTTGCCAGATTTCTTCTGTCAAATACGGCATTAACGGATGAGCCAAACGTAATGAAGCTTCCATCACAGCAAGCAGTACACGGCGTACTTCAGCTTTACGCTCTTCTGAAACTTCTGCATCGTTAAGAACCGGTTTAGTTAACTCAACGTACCAGTCACAGTATTCATTCCAGATAAAGTCATAAATTGCTTGAGCAGCAAGGTCTAAACGATAAGTTGCAAACGCTTGGTGTACAGCAGCTTCTGCTTTTTGCAGACGGCTGATAATCCATTGTTCTGGAAGTTCCCAAAGATCAGGACGAGCTTGTTGACCAACGGTTTGGCCTTCAACATTCATCAGAACGAAACGTGTTGCATTCCAAATTTTGTTACAGAAGTTACGGTAACCTTCAACACGTTTTAAGTCGAACTTGATGTCACGACCAGTGTTTGCAAGGGCACAGAACGTGAAACGAACTGCGTCAGTACCATAAGCATTAATGCCTTCTGGGAATTCTTTACGCGTTGATTTTTCAATCTTCGCAGCATCTTTCGGGTTCATTAGGCCAGTCGTACGTTTTGCAACTAAGCTTTCTAAATCAATACCGTCAATCAAGTCTAATGGGTCAAGTACGTTACCTTTAGACTTCGACATTTTTTGACCTTCACCATCACGTACCAAGCCGTGAACGTAAACAGTCTTAAATGGAATTTGAGATGAACCATCTTCATTTTTCATGAAGTGCATGGTCATCATGATCATGCGGGCAACCCAGAAGAAAATGATGTCAAAACCAGTCACTAACACATCTGTTGGATGGAAGGTTTTAAGGAAATCATTTGTGGCATCTTTTTGTGCGTCGCCAGTCCAACCTAATGTTGAGAATGTCCAAAGTGCAGATGAGAACCATGTATCAAGTACGTCTTCGTCTTGTTTAAGTTCAACGTCAGCAGCGATGTTATTTTTCGCGCGTACTTCTTCTTCGTTACGGCCAACATAGATGTTGCCATTTGCATCGTACCAAGCTGGAATACGGTGACCCCACCAAAGTTGACGTGAAATACACCAGTCTTGAATGTCACGCATCCACGCCATGTACATGTTGCTGTACTGCTCTGGAACAAACTTAATACGGCCATCTTGAACTGCTTCAATTGCAGGCTCAGCAAGCGGCGCAATTTTTACGTACCATTGGTCAGTCAGTAACGGCTCAATGATTACGCCTGAACGGTCGCCACGTGGCGCTTTTAAGTCATACGGTTGGATTTGATCTAACCAGCCTTCAGCTTCCGCTTGAGCAACTAACTTTTTACGTGCTTCAAAACGTTCTAAACCAGCGTATTCCGCAGGTGCAGTAATAGTTTTAGAAATCTGTTCGCCAGCTTTTGCAATATATTCAAACTCACCTAAAACTTCGGCATTTTTGTTGAAGATATTGATGATTGGCAAGCTATTGCGTTTACCTAACTCATAGTCGTTAAAGTCGTGAGCAGGCGTGATTTTTACACAGCCAGTACCGAAGTCTTTTTCAACGTAGTCATCGGCAACGATTGGAATTAAACGACCAGTAATTGGCAATACAATATTTTTACCAACAAGGTGTGCATAACGCTCATCTTCAGGGTGAACAGCAACAGCAGTATCACCAAGTAATGTTTCAGGACGAGTCGTTGCAACTACAAGATAGTCTTTGCCATCTTGAGTTTTAACTGATTTGTCTTCAAAGAAATATTTAAAGTGCCAAAGTGAGCCTTTTTCTTCTTTGCTTTCTACTTCAAGGTCAGAAAGAGCAGTTTGAAGTTTAGGGTCCCAGTTTACAAGACGCTTACCACGGTAAATTAAACCGTCTTCGTGCAAACGAACGAATACTTCTTTAACTGCGTTTGATAAACCTTCATCCATCGTGAAGCGTTCACGTGACCAGTCCACAGACGAACCTAAACGACGAATTTGTTTGGTAATTGTGCCGCCAGATTGTTCTTTCCATTCCCAAACTTTTTCGATGAACTTTTCACGGCCTAAGTCGTGACGAGTTACACCTTGTAAGCCAAGTTGACGCTCAACAACCATTTGAGTTGCAATACCAGCATGGTCTGTACCTGGTTGCCACAAAGTGTTTTTACCCATCATGCGGTTATAACGGGTGAGGGCATCCATAATGGCATTGTTAAAGCCATGGCCCATGTGCAAACTACCAGTGACGTTTGGTGGTGGAATCATGATACAGAATGATTCACCGTGACCAGAAGGTTTGAAGTAACCTTGTTCTTCCCACGTTTTGTACCACTTCTTTTCGATCTCGGTTGGATCGTATGTGGTTGCAATATTTTGAGCGGTTTGAGCGTCAGTCATAGTAGCTTAGATCGAATATGCATAAAAAATTGCATCTATTGTAGCAAAAAAATGCCTCGAAATTAATGTGCTGAAAACAGATAAACGGTTTTGTATTTTTTTCAAAAAACGGTAGATTTATGAAGCATGGATCACAATTTAATCGTGTAGCGGCACGGCAGAAAAATTACAAAAGAATTGATAAGGGATGCGATATATGAGCTACAAAGTTTTTTTAAAGATTTCCGATTCAACCTATACCCAATTTGCTTCAATTCGAGAGAAATTACACGCAGGGGTAAAAGAAAGCCAATCTAAAGCATTAGGTAGTGTTCTTTCCGATTTATCTTGTGAAATTATTGAGCAAGTTTTCTCAGTATTGTTAAAGGATGAGCAAGACAACTCTACCATGACTGAAAAACAGCGCCATGAGTCCGAGAAAGTTCTTCAACAAATTTTAGATACTTTCCGAAAATATATGCCTTGGTCAGTCTCTTTTTTCGGCAATGAACGGCTATTACCTTTAGTTGATTATATGACATCACTTATGAAAGAACGTGAGCAAGATGTTTATATTACTTACCCAATCACACCACAACTTGTGCAACAGGCCCAAACACTGACTGAACAAATACGTGCGGGCAATATGCAAAGCGTAGAAGAAGCTTTTCAGACCTTGATTCAAATTGTGGATTTAGGTGTAACAAGCCTAGTACGTGAACCTAAAAAACGTTTAAAATTTAATTTGGTTGTCGACAAAACCCTAAATGGGGTCATTAATATGACAACGCATTTGGGCTATAAACGTTTGGAAAAATTGGGGACGCAGGTTGATCAGACCACAGCAACTCATTATATCAATCACTTTTTGGCCTTCATGCATCAAGCAGCATAATTTAAAAAGATAATAGGAAGTCAAAATGGCCAAACTTGATACTTTGCAAAATAAAGTGGTGTGGATTACTGGAGCATCTTCCGGTTTAGGTAAAGCTTTAGCTGGTGAGTTTGCTTTGCAAGGGGCTCAAGTGATTTTAACTTCGCGTCGCTTTGAAGAGTTAGAAGAAGTTCGCGTTGGTTTACTCCATCCGGATCAGCACTTATCGGTAGTTGCAGACATTACCAATCAAGAGCAAGTTCAAGAGGCTTATGAGCAGATTTTAAAAGCAAAAGGACGAATTGACTGGCTTATTAATAATGCAGGTTTAAGTCAACGTGCTCTTATTCAGGACACCACAATGGCAACAGAACGCGCCATTATGGAAGTCGATTATTTCTCACAAGTGGCACTAACTAAAACTGTGCTGCCGATTATGCTTAAACAAAAGTCTGGCCGAGTCGTATTTGTGTCGAGTGTGGCAGGCCTTCTAGGTACGCAATACCGTGCAAGTTATTCGGCTGCTAAAGCTGCTATTCACATGTGGGCCAACAGTTTACGTGCCGAAGTTGCCGATCAGGGTGTTGAAGTTTCGGTTATTTTCCCGGGCTTTGTAAAAACTAATGTTTCGTTTAATGCGTTAAATGGCGCAGGGCAACCTCAAGGCCATCAAGACGAAGCAATCGAAAATGGACTAGAAGCCGATGTTTTTGCAGAACATTCAGTTAAGGCTTTAATGCAAGGACAAGAATATATTGTGGTAGGTGGTACTAAAGAAAAATTAGGTGTGATGGTTTCCCGTATGTCGCCGAAATTACTCTATAAAATGATTCGAAAAACAAAAGTGAAATAAAAAAGAGATTTTGCCGTGGTAAATTGATGGAAAAACCCACATAGAAGGTTCACCATGGATCAAGACTATCATCGTATCTTAGACGTTGTTACGCGTTTTCAATTGGTCTTTGACCAGAAAAATTGGGATGCGTTTGATGAGTTGTTAGCCGATCAACTTGAGGTGGACTATTTCCAGTTTAGAGGAGAACCTTTATGTGTGGTGTCTTGTCATGAATTTAAAGGTTCGCGGCAACAGGCTTTGTCGCATTTACGACTACAGCACAATTTGAGTAATCCTCTTGTTCGGATTGAACAAGACCGAGCATGGTTAGAGTGTAATTATCAAATTTACCGTTTTTCTGAAAATGATTATTTTCATTCTTTTGGTCGCTATTATTTTACTTTGGCAAAACAACAGGACAAATGGAAAATTACCGGAATTTGCCAACATTTAACCAAAAATATTGGCAATCCACGTATTCACTTTTCTGCTATGGGGCAGTGCTAGTCTTTGACTGCTGTACCATAAGCAAAAACTTCAATCATTCCGCCTTGCATACCGAGTTCGGTTGTACTCAACCGAACTCCCATAATATGGTTAGCACCCACATTATGGGCTTGCTGTTTTAAACGAATAATCGCTTCACGGCGAGCTCGTTCAACAATGCTTTCATAACTGGTCAGCCGACCCCCTAAAACATTTTTTATAGAAGCCAGCACATATTTAAAGTAGTCGTGAGAAATGACTACATTACTGCTAATAAAATGGCCTAATTGATCACTCGTTGCAAAACGATTGGTATCAATTCTGATATGTGCAAATTGTTGCTCTTTTTCTAGAAGTTCATTTAAATGTTTTCGTTCAATATGGCGGCCAAAAGCCCAACCAATACTGAAGAGAATGAGAAAAATAACAAGCTGAAAAATAAGATTGTCCATTTTCTACCTATGCATTAAATGGATCGGGTAGATGAGGTGCTTGGGGCTGCACAACGACTGCTGTGCCATATACAAATAACTCGGAAGCACCTTGGGCAATGTTTGAAGTTGAAAAACGAATGCCAACAATTGCGTTAGCACCAAGTTGCTGTGCCTTAGCAATCATGCGATCCATTGCTTCTTGGCGGGATTCTTCTAAAAGTTCGGTGTAGCCTGTGAGTTCTCCACCTACAATATTTTTTAAACTTGCCATGAGGTCACGGCCTACATGTTTACTACGAACAGTGCTGCCATATACAACATCAAGTTGTTTTAAAATTTGATGGCCTGGAACGCTTTCTAAATTACTTAATAACATTGTTTTTTATCAATCAAAATTTATTAAGGTTTCAAGATAAAAAATATTCACATTGGTTGCAATAAAAAAGCCCACCGAAGTGAGCTTTTATAAGAATGTGATTTAAAGCTTATTGCTTTTTCAGTTCAGCACTTGATGGTTGATGTACCACTGTATCTGAAGTGTTTGCTTTTAAACCGCCACCTAGAGTTTTATATAACTCGATTTGGTTGTTTAAGTTTGCTTGTTGAAGCAATAACAAACCTTGTTCAGCTGAATAAGATGAACGTTGTGCATCAAGAACTGTCAAGTAACTATCAATACCTGCACGGAAGCGGGCATTTGAAAGTGTGTAGTTGCGGTTAGTTGCTTCTACTAAACGTTGTTGAGCTGTTAAACGTTCACCAATGTTGGCACGTGTCGCAAGTGCATCATTAACTTCACGGAATGCAGACTGAACTGATTTTTCATAATCAGACAATGCAATTTTCTGATCGGTTTCAGAAATTTTTACATTGGCACGACGAGTACCCCAGTCAAAGATTGGTAAATCTAAGCTTGGACCAATTGACCATGCAAAACCACCAGACTTAAATAGATCACTTAAGTCAGTTGATGCATAACCTGCTGAACCCGTTAAGCTAATGGTTGGGAATAAACGTGCTTTTGCTGCACCAATATTCGCACCCGCAGCGCTTAAGTTATATTCGGCCGCTTTTACATCTGGACGGTTATTTAACAAATCACTTGGTAAACCAGCAGTGAATACATTTTGCTGAGCAATACGTTTCACAGGCTGTGTCGGTAACAAGTTTTGTGCAACTGGTTGGCCTACAAGTAAGTTCAACAAGTTTTGTGCTTGAGCAATTTGAGTTTTGTAGTTCGCTACATCGTTACGCGCAGTTTCTACAGAAATCTGTGCCTGACGTAATGGAACTTCACTGTCGATACCTACATCAAAACGTTTTTTGTTGAGATTGTAAGAATCTTGCTGCGCTTTAAGTGTTTGCTCTGCAAGTCTTAAATTCGCCGTTGCAAACGAATAGTTTAACCATGCTTGAGCAACTTGACTGATTAAACTGATTTGAGTCGAATCACGTGCACTTTGTGTTGAAAGGTAATTATCTAAAGCAGCGTCTTTTAGACTACGAACACGGCCCCAGAAATCAAGCTCATAAGCAGTTACGCCCAAACCTACTTGGTAAGTAGAGTAGGGGTTATTCGGGTCACGACTTGGCGTAACCTGACGAATTGCACTACCACTTGCTCCGATTGTTGGAAGCTGGTTGTTCTTCGTAATCTGATACTGCTCTTGAGCACGTTCAATATTGAGCGTTGCTTTACGTAAATCACGGTTATTCGCAAGAGCCAAGTCGATTACTTCAAGCAAACGTGGGTCAGCAAAGAACTGTTTGTAGCCCTGTTCAGCAATAGATGTACCAGAAGCGCTGTTATATGCATAGCTCTGTGGAATATCGGTTTTCACGACTGGTTCTGGGCCGCGCATGCTTTGACAAGCTGCCAAAGCAAGCGCAAGTGCAGATACCGCAATGCTACGACCTGAAATAGACCATACTTTTTGCATCACGATTTATGCTCCTGAGTGTTTATGGTTTTTGGTTTGTACTTAAAGATACTACGAATCCACACATAGAATACAGGGATAAAGAAGATACCTAAGAATGTCGCGCTGAGTACGCCACCAAGTACACCGAAGCCTACCGAGTGCTGACTTCCTGCACCAGCACCTGTTGAAAGTGCAAGCGGAAGTACACCAAAACCGAAGGCAAGGGTTGTCATGATAATTGGACGTAAACGCATTTTTGCAGCATGTAAGGTTGCGTCAAGTAGATCTTCACCTTTCTCTTGCAGCTCTTTTGCGAACTCAACAATCAAGATCGCATTTTTTGCAGAAAGACCAATTACCGCAATAATCGCTACCTGGAAGTAAATGTTATTCGAGAGATTTGGATCTCCTTTAATAATCATACCCAAGTAAGTCAATACGATCGCACCAATGACACCAAGCGGTACCACAAGTAAAACCGAGAACGGAATTGACCAGCTTTCATACAATGCAGCCAAGCAAAGGAATACGATTAACAATGAAAGCGCATATAAGAATGGCGCTTGAGCACCAGACTCACGTTCTTCAAGTGATAAGCCTGTCCATTCATAGTCGAAACCTTGTAAGCCCATAGATGGTAACTTACCAATAATTTCTTCCATTGCTTTCATGGCATCACCAGAGCTCACGCCAGGTGCAGGTGTACCTTGAATGTTAACCGATGATACGCCGTTATAACGTTCAAGACGTGGAGAACCATATGTCCATTTGCCAGTAGCAAATGCGGAGAATGGAACCATCTCACCTTTGTTATTACGTACATACCACTTGTTTAAGTCTTCAGGCATCATACGGCTACCCGCATCACCCTGAACATAAACTTTTTTCACACGACCGCGGTCAACGAAATCGTTAATGTATGAACCACCCCAAGCAATACGCATTGTATTGTTGATGTCAGCAATGCTAACACCCATAGCACCAGCTTGAGCCTGATCTACATTAATTTGATATTGAGGCGTATCTTCTTGGCCATTTGGACGTACACCCATGAGGCGTTTATCTTGCGATGCCAAGCCTAAAATAGTGTTACGTGCTGCAATTAGTTTCTCATGGCCTTGACCACTTGAATCTTTAAGCTGCAAGTTAAATCCGGCAGTTACACCCAATTCAGGCATTGCAGGAAGCTGTAACGGCATAACATATGATGCATCTTTAATGATCATGTTTAATGCCATACCACGCTTAATTAATGCGCCGATTTGAGTTTCCGGTGAAGTACGTTTGCTCCAGTCTTTCAACTTAACGAAGCCAATACCAGCGTTTTGACCCACACCTGTGAATGAGAAACCAGAAACAGTGAAAATTGATTCTACTGTGTCTTTTTCATTCATAAAGAAGTTTGTCATGGTGTCAATCACTTTACCTGTACGGTCAAGCGTTGCATTTGGTGGTAATTGAACAAGTGTCATTACAACACCCTGATCTTCTTCTGGTAAGAATGAAGATGGGAGTTTTTGGAACAAGAAGACTAAAAGGGCAACTACAACAGCGTACAGCACGCCAGAGAAGATTTTGCCTTTAAGCATGCGGCTAACACCATTTTGGTAGCTGTGCGACATGCGGTCAAAACCATTGTTAAAGCTTCTAAAGAAACGAGCGAAGATATTATTGCTTGGTGCTTTATTTGGATCATGCTGTTTTAGAATAGTCGCACAAAGTGCAGGTGTGAACGTCAACGCTACAATTAACGACAGTACCATTGCAGTTACAAGGGTAATCGAGAACTGGCGGTAAATTACACCTGTTGTACCACCAAAGAAGGCCATTGGTACGAATACCGCTGTCAATACACTGGTAATACCCACTAACGCACCAGAAATCTGCTGCATTGAGCGTGAAGTAGCCGTAACCGGATCAGTATGATCTTCACTCATTACACGTTCAACGTTTTCCACTACAACAATAGCGTCATCGACCAGAAGACCGATTGCCAATACCATAGCGAACATGGTTAAGGTGTTAATTGAGAAGCCAAAAATATTAATAACAGCAAATGTACCTAATACAACCACTGGAACTGCAAGCGTTGGAATAATCGTTGCGCGCCAGTTTTGTAAAAATAGGAACATGACAATGAATACCAAAATCACGGCTTCAATTAATGTGTGTACTACACTTTCAATTGAAAGACGGATAAATGGAGTCGTGTCATAAGCTAGTTTATCTTGTAAACCTGCTGGATAGTTCTTACGTAATTCAGATAAACGTTGTTCAACAGCAGCTGCCGTATCCAGTGCGTTAGCACCTGTAGCAATTTTAATTGCAAGACCACCTGCTGGTTTACCATTAAATTTCGAGTCGAACTGATAGTTATCCGAACCTAACTCTACGCGAGCTACATCTTTTAAACGAACTTCAGCACCAGATGCTGTGTTCTTTAAAAAGATATTTCTAAACTGCTCAGGAGTCTGTAACAAACTTTGAGCATTCACTGTTGCGTTAAGTACTTGACCTTGTACAGCAGGCGCACCACCTAACTGACCTACAGCAACTTGCGAGTTTTGTGCTTGAAGCGCAGTTGCAATATCACTAGGAGTGAGTTGGTAACTTGTTAACTTGGCTGGATCGAGCCAAATACGCATTGCATATGAACCACCAAAGACCTGAACTTCACCAACACCAGCAACACGGCTAAGCGGCTCTTTAATTGAAGAGTTTACGTAGTCTTTAATGTCTGAGTCTGAAAGGCTGTTATCTGGTGAATAAAATGCAATAACTTGTAGGAAGCTTGCACCAGATTTAGTAACTGTTACACCTTGACGTTGTACATCTTCAGGTAGAAGCGCAGTTGCAGATTGCAATTTATTCTGAACCTGAACTTGTGCGATATCAGGGTCAACACCTTGTTCAAAGTTTAATTGAATAGATGCTTGTCCGTTACCAGCACTGTTAGAAGAAATATAACGTAAACCATCGAGACCATTCATTTGTTGTTCAATGATCTGGGTTACGGTGTTTTCAACTGTTTCAGCCGATGCACCAGGATAAGTCGCAGCAATGGTGACTGTCGGTGGTGCAATCGTTGGATACTGTGCAATAGGCATTTTTGTTAGCGTGAGAATACCCGCCAACATAATGACTAATGCAATCACCCACGCAAATATGGGGCGATGAATAAAAAATTGTGCCATTCAATCTACCCCTTATGCATTTGAAGCTGCTTTCTGTTCTGCTTGAGGTTTACCTGATTGAGCCGGTTTCGCAGCATTTGGCGCTGCACCTTGAGGATTTGCTGGTTGAGCTTGATAAGGTTTTGCTGTTACTTGTTGCCCTTCTTTGACTTTGGCAACGCCATCAACAATGACTTTATCGCCAGCTTTTAAGCCGTTAGTCACAATCCAGTTTTGTCCTTGAACACCTGAGGTTTCAATTGGACGACTCTCAACAGCCCCTTTGGCATTAACAAGCATTGCTACAGCTTGACCTGTAGGTAAACGTGTAACCGCAGCTTGAGGAATCAGATAAGCGTTTGGAACAACACCCTGAACAATTTGTGCAGTGGTATACATACCCGGAAGCAATAAATGATTCGGGTTAGAGAATACGGCACGTAAAGTAATTGTTCCTGTATCTTGGTTTACAGAAGCGTCAGAGAAAGCAAGTTGGCCTTCGATCGGGTAGGTAGAACCATCTTCAAGCTTTAATTTTACTTTCGTATTGTTACTGTTGTTCAAACTGCCTTTACTTAATTGTTGACGTAAACGTAACAACTCAGCGCTAGACTGATTAATATCAACATAAATTGGATCTAACTGTTGAATCGTCACTAACGCATTAGTCTGATTTGCAGTAACTAAAGCCCCAGCCGTTACTGATGAACGTCCAGATTGTCCAGAAATAGGAGAGCGAATTGTAGAATAACCAAGATCTACATTTGCATTTGTTACTTGAGCCTTAGCTGCTGCAACTTGTGCTTCTGCAACATTAACTTGACCAAGTAAGTCATCATATTCCTGTTTAGACACAGCATTACTAGAAACAAGTTGTTTATAACGATTTAACTTGGTACGTAGTGAAGCTAGATTTGCCTGTTGTTGTAGGAGTGATGCTTTTGCATTTTCTAACGTTGCACGGTTCGTTCTAGAGTCGAGCTCATAGAGTGCCTGACCTTCACGAACATAACTTCCTTCAGCAAATAAGCGCTTTAAAATCACGCCACTTGTTTGAGGACGAACTTCAGAAATTTGATATGCTGAAGTACGGCCTGAAAGCTCAACGCTTTGTTCAACACTTTGTGGTTGAGCAACAATAACACCTACTTCTGCAGGCGGCATTTTCTGAGCAGCAGCAGCTTGCTGTTTCTCATCGGAGCCTTTGCTACAACCAACAAGTGCGATACTTGTTGCTAATGCGCAAGCAGTAAGGGCTGGTGCCCAAAGCTTAGCCGACATCATTGTTCCACCTCGTTTAGATAAAATCTAAAAATATATTTGTTTTCTACTTAACCTACTTTGTGTTTGTAATAACCAGAGCCAAAGCAGTGCAATCCAAATAAAACCAATGCCCCAACCAGCGAGTACGTCTGTTGGGAAATGAACTCCTGCATATATTCTTGAAAGCCCCATACACACAAACCAAAGACAGGAGATCAAAACAATATAAGGAGAGTTAATGTTGTGCTTACGGCATAACATAATCATTGCCAGACAAGCTAGTGTTGATGCATAAACACTATGTGCACTTGGGAACGATGCACCATAACTTTCAACAATATGATATGCCTCAGGAGGTCTAGGCCGGTTAACACACCATTTGAGCAGCCAACCAATGGTGATACTGCCAAAAACTCCCAAGCTAATGAAAATAACAGTAATATATTTTTTATACCATGCTAAATATACACATATTAGAAAGGATAAAAAACATACAAAAGGCATGCCGCCTATGCGTGCAAGAAAGGTGGTTATAGTATTAAGATAATCTAAACGATGGTGACTCAATGTTTGAACGGTGAGCAAGTCCAAAGATTGAAGACTTGGCACAAATAGACCAAGAATACCTAATCCTAAAAAAACGCAACCAATACAAAGCAATAGATAGGGCATATACACACCTTTGCTTATTCATGTAGTTTTCTGCTACTGAACGCCGTTGAAAGTGTACTTGCCAGTACACTTTTTTTCAAGCCTGATAGATCATCGTAAATTCATTTTGAAATTTTTTTAACATTTGGAAAAACAATCACAACAAAATTGACGGATATCACATTTTGTGTACAAAGCAAAACAGTTAGTGTTCTGCTTTTTTTCCACTATTGGCTTGGGCATTTTCTTCTAATTCTAAAGGCTGTTTTGGAGGCCAGAAGAAGTCGCTCGGACGTGTAAGAAAATGGGTCATGACCAGTTTAGCCAAAGGTTTCCATTGTTCAAAGCGAACTCGGCGTGCGCGTAAAGCCACAATAATCGTTAAAGTGAAACTCACAAATAAGTTCGTAAGACCGATACAGAGTACGCCTAAAAACGAAACAATAATCAAGCCAATATCTGGACTACCGTTTATGGTCATTAAACCTTGAATAAAGTTTGCTGATGCAAAGGCAATATGTCGAATATCTAGAGGTAAACCTAAAATAAAACCTATTGTTCCCATACTTCCTAGCATGACACCAAATAGAAAGTTACCCGCAAGTGCACCTAAATTACGTTCAATATATTCTGCAAAACGATTAAGACGTTCTTGTCCAAATAAATTGCGTAGTCGGCGATGAGCTTTTAAACGCGGTCCTACTTTTCGGTAAACTGCCATGTTATCGAAGTAACCAGCAATCAGGCCTGATAAAAACAAGCAGACTCCCGCAATTGCTGCGTGAGGAACAGCTAATGACGTAAAAGGATTTAAGCTATGTAATAAATAGGTTGCTTTGGTATGGGTTAATAAGGGCTCATCAAGATAGAACTGCCAAGCAAAGGTAATGAGGGCAGCGGTAGGAATCGCAATCGAGATATTCCCCAAAATAGCAATAAACTGAGTTCGAATAATATTGATAATAAGCGCTGCTAATTCTGCAATTTGTGCAGTTTTAGAACCTTTACGTTGCTGTACAGTTGCAGCGAGTGCAGCAGCGGTCATTGCTGGCTGTTTTGTTGCAACGGTAAAGTGCAATACGTGAATCAAAATAAAGCCAAGTGAATAGTTCATACTGAACGTAAAGGCTTGCATGAGTGGCGCCATCGTCATTCGTGCAGCAAGAATCTTTAATGTTGCCATACAGGCGATAATGACACCTGCACCGGCAGCGGCTTTATACATTCCCCAAAAGCCTTTAGTGTCTGTACTTACATAGTGCTCACCTGTACGGCTAGCATTTTCTGTGACTTGAAAGGCAATAAGCTCACTAGTCGTGCTAAGTAAAGAACGGACGCTTTTTTCACTATAATGAGCTTTAGTTAAGTCCGAAATTAAGTTTCCTAAAGAAACGTAACGTCCTTCGCTGTTATCAACAACCAAATAGAGCAATAATTCAATACGGTCTAAACATTGTTCAAGTAAGGACAATAGATATGTCAAACTTAAACTAACACCAATTCTTTTTGTGGCTCGACGTATCTTTAAAACGACATCCCGACATTGTTCCAACATTACAAATGCTTGAGATGCATCTGGAGGTACAGTTACCACAGTGTCATCTTGAGAAATATCTTGTTTTTTATATTTTTCGATAAACTCAATAATTTCACGGTTCTGTACTAAAAACGGCGACTCATATTCAGTTAGCTCAGGCTGAGCATTAATAAATTCAGGATAAAGCCCAATACCACTAATACGATAAGATAGAACCGTAATAGCCTTGATCATTTCTCGCTGAATGGCATGTTTTTCTTCAACATTACTATTACTTTGCCCAATTAGACCGAATAAGGTTGCCCAATCCTTGTCATCAACATTGTTTAACCAGATTGAATCACTTTCTAAATAGAAAATTTTTCCAATCAAAATTTTGAGTTGGCTTGCATCTTCAATAAGCGGTAGAAAATGGCCGCCAAGTCTTTGCCCAAGCTGGTTCCAGAAACCATCTAAAGACAAAATACCGCTATCTGCATATAAGCTCACTTGCTTATATTGATTAATTAAACGTAATAAAAAGGTTTGTAAAAGGGCAGGAGCGGTAGGAGTAAGTAATAAGCTGTCAATAAATGCTTGTATTTTTTGCTCTATCTCATTCGTATCGTGAGGATCGGATGGCCGTAAGGCATTGACTAAGTCAATGAGGATATTTTCGTCGATAACAGCTTGAGGGTTTTCAAGCTGTTTCTGGATTTTTAAAAAATGATCTGAAAAATTTATATGCATAGGCAAAATAATATCTACTGTATTCGATGTAATGCAAGCCGAGTGAGGTTAATCAATGCTTGGCGATAAGGTGTATCAGGCAAGATTGATAAGGCTTGCAGTGCTGCTTCTGTTTCTTCTTGGGCACGGCGCTGGCAATAATCTAAAGCACCAGACTTTTGCACAATTTCAATTACTCTGGTTAATTGGTCAACCCCACCTGTCGCAATACTACGACGAATAATAGCGTGCTCTTCACCAGTTGAATGTGCTAATGCTGAAATTAACGGTAAAGTCGGTTTACCTTCCATTAAATCATCACCAATATTTTTACCTAATGTTTCAGCATCTGAAGTGTAGTCTAAAATATCGTCAATAATTTGGAATGCATTTCCGAAATGACCGGCAAATAATCTTAAAGGTTCACGATAAGCTTCTTGTCCCGCCAAAATGGCAGCACCTTCAGTTGCAAGTTCAAATAAACGAGAAGTTTTCCCGTGAATAATTTTTAAATATGTTTCTTCGGTTGTATCTGGTTGATGCTGAGATTGAAGCTGTAATACCTCACCTTCTGCAATTTCACATGTACCTGTTGAGAAGTCTTTTAATAAGGTCATGTTGTTTAAATCAACCAATAAGTCAAAAGCACGGGCAATAAGGAAGTCACCCACTAGCACGGCAGTTTGATTATTCCATGTTGCGTTGGCAGTAGGGCGGCCACGGCGAAGACCTGATTCATCGACTACATCATCATGCACTAAAGTTGCGGTATGAAGCATTTCAATAATGGCAGCCAGACGCTGTGCATTTTGCATGTTGTCCAGACCACAAGCTCGTGCTGCAAGTAAGCACATGATTGGGCGCATACGTTTGCCGCCAGCTTCAACAACATGCTTACTGACCGACATGACCAAGCCGACTTTTGAGCTAATTCCTTCATTAATCAAGTGATCCATCGCAGCAAAGTCTGTAGCAACAGGAGCGAGAATGTCTTGCTTAAAATCGATGACCATATGAAGAAAAACCCCGTATTGGTGATAAGTGGCGTTAGTGTATCAATTAAAAGTGCATTAAACAGGGAAACAAGCAATTGATATGAATCATTTGTAGGTTCATGAAGAGTTCTTTGTTCTTTATTTCGGCAAAACGGTGTGTTTCCGACAAAACAATAAATTTTAATAACGTCAACATGAATACAGCTTGTTCTTGTTGCAAGTTGTGTTTGGAACTGTATTTTAAATTTCATTCAGAATCAATGAAAAGTACTAAATTCGAATTTAAGCTGTTTTTATTATGTAAGAATAGCGGTCTCTATTGCCCAGATAAAGATAAAGCACTTGTCGTTTGATCAAATTTCACTTAAAATCTGTCGCCTTGTATAACCCCAGTGGCGTTCGTTTTAAGATCGATATATCCCTTTATCGGCACGACGACACGGGCTGATTGGAGTACGTTATGTACGCAGTAATCCAAAGCGGTGGTAAACAGCACCGTGTAGTTGAGGGTGAAACCCTTAAAGTTGAATTATTGAAGGCTGAATCTGGCGCAACTATTACATTTGATGATGTATTAATGGTTGTAAACGGTGACAACATTCAAATCGGTGCTCCAGTTGTAGCTGGCGCTAAAGTAACTGCAGAAGTGATTGGTCATGGTCGTCACGACAAAATCCGCATTATCAAAATGCGTCGTCGTAAACACTACCGTAAGCAACAAGGTCACCGTCAATGGTTCACTGAGTTGAAAATTACTGGTATTTCAGGCTAATCACGAGGAGTAAGAGACATGGCAACTAAAAAAGCCGGTGGATCGACGAAGAACGGTCGTGATTCAAACCCAAAAATGTTAGGTGTTAAAGTTTACGGTGGTCAAACTGTAACTGCTGGTAACATCATCGTTCGTCAACGTGGTACAGAATTCCACGCTGGTGCAAATGTTGGTATGGGCCGTGACCATACTTTATTTGCTACTGCTGACGGCGTAGTAAAATTCGAAGTGAAAGGTCAATTTGGCCGTCGCTACGTAAAAGTTGAAACTGTTTAAGTTTTAGCTTAAGAAAAAGCCCACATTTTGTGGGCTTTTTTTATGGAATTTCATTAATTTTATCTTCATCATGATGAATGAAATTCTACAAACTATATGAACAACATAACAAAATATCTTATTTTCTCAATGATTAGCACAGAGTTTGTCGGTTAATATGAGTCTTGAATGAAGAGCTTGTTTGGCTGAGTTAAATTAAAAGCGAACAAGTTATCTTACAGCAACTAAAAAGGTGATGACATGAATATGCTTCGTAAAACCATGTGTGCTATTACACTCAGCGCCTCAGTGCTTGCTCCTGTAATGAGTACTACAGCGTTTGCTGCACCAGTAGCAGCACCGGAGCAACAGGCAATTGGGAACCTGGTAAATCAGTTATCAGGATTACAGCGTTTAACTGCTGATTTTGAACAAACAACCAAAGCAAATACAAAAGCTGTAGCACAGAAAAAAGGTCTAGGTGCTCAGCATATGAACCAGACATTTAAAGGTTCAATGAAAGTTGAACGTCCGGGGAAATTTTATTGGGAAACTGTGAGCCCGTCCAAACAAACTATTGTGACAAGTGGTAAAACAGTATGGATTTATGATCCTGATTTACAGCAAGCTGTACGTCAAAGCTTAGATTCGCAAGTAGCCGATACTCCAGCTTTATTGCTCTCTGGTAATACTAGTCAAATCATGAAGTCTTACCGAGTGACTCAGCCAGATAAATCTAAATTATATTTCACTTTATTCCCGAAAAAAGAAGATGGAGCTTTCCAAAGCTTAACTATTAGTTTTGGTGCCAACAAAGCACCTACGTTAATGGTATTACAAGATTCTTTAGGTCAAACCACTTACGTGAAATTTAATAATGTAAAAGTGAATGCCTCAATTCCAGCTTCAACTTTTAATTTTACACCACCAAAAGGCACAGATATTATTGATCAATAATTATTGTGCTTCGTTGAGAAAGCCACCTAAAAGGGTGGCTTTCTTTTTATATATCAATCCTAGATACATTTTTTAACCCCGTCTTATTCCTACGCTTTGTATAGTGATAAAACAGATTACACGGGGATTAACATGCGACTTTACGATAAGAAAATTATTTTCATTCTTCCTATGGTGGCTGCCATGGCGGCAGTAAGTGGTTGTCAGCCAAAATCTGCAGCTAAAGATGAGCAACCTGCATCTAGTGCTTCAGTAAAAGAACAAAAACAAGCAGAAGTTCCAGTGATTCAAGCAAAAGTAATTCCAGTAAAATTACCAAAATCTAAAGTTTGTCTTGAAGATGGCTGTACTGAATATGATTTTCAGACAGTACAAACCAACCAAAAATGGATTAATGATTATTTTACGAACCGTATAAAAAAAGCAGATCCGAATGCTTTTGCAAACTTGGCTGATAAACCTGTAGAGGTACCAGAAGGGGAGCCGAGCTCAAGTCAAAGTGCAATTTATGTCCGTTATTTGGGACAAAATTATAATCTTGCAACCTTTGCCTTACAGACATACTCATACTCTGCGGGTGCAGCACATGGCATGTCTCATCAAGAATTTGTAAATTTTGATTTATTAAATAAAAAACACATTACTGTTGCGGAACTCCTTAAGCCAGATGTTGAAAAGCAACTCGTTGACGCACTTTTTGATGCGAATACGAACTGGCTTCAAGACCACAATATTAGCCGTGAAAAACTGCAACTAAGTGATAATTACTATTATGGTGCCAATGGGATTGTTTTTGTCTATCCTGTCTATGAGTTAGCTTCTTATGCAGAAGGAATGACTGAATTAATACTGTCATATTCTGAGGCAGCCAAGTTCATTAAACCTGAGTATTTACCGAGTGTGCCAAACTACAACATGTAAAATATGAGGTCTCTTCTTAGAATTGTGTGAAAGCTATTCGATATGAAGATGATCACTATATTTTTTAGTGTTAAGGGCTTACACTATAGCCAGTTTTTTACCCATATTATGATTAATTATGATCGACCCTAAGTTACTCAGAAATAATATTGAAGTCGTTAATGCAGCTTTGGCAAAACGTGGTGTTCAGTTAGACGTTCAAGAATGGGCGTCTTTAGAGACTCGCCGTAAAGACTTGCAATCAAAAACTGAAAAGTTACAGGCAGAGCGAAATGCCGGTGCTAAACAAGTGGGTCAGATTAAAAAATCCGGTGGCGATGCTTCTGAAATCATGGCACGCATGCAGGCGATTGGTGATGAGATTAAAGCAGCTGAAGTTGCTTTATCAGAACTACAAAACAAGATTGAGCAAAAAGCACTTAGCATTCCAAACTTACCGGATGAATCTGTGCCAGCTGGTAAGGATGAGAGTGATAACGTTGAAATCTCAAAATGGGGTACACCTCGTCAGTTCGATTTTGAAATCAAAGATCATACTGATTTAGGCGAGTGGATGGGTGGACTAGAGTTTGAAACTGCGACCAAACTCACTGGTTCACGTTTCAGCGTATTGAAGGGGCCTTTAGCGCGTCTACAACGTGCTTTAACTCAGTTTATGCTTGATACCCATACTCTAAAGAATGGCTATACTGAAGCATACGTGCCTTATTTGGTTAATGCTGACTCACTTCGTGGGACAGGACAATTACCAAAATTTGAAGAAGATTTATTTAAACTTCAAGGTGAAAAAGAATACTACCTTATTCCTACAGCTGAAGTTCCAGTCACTAACTTTGTTCGTGATGAAATTATTGACGCAGAGCGTTTACCATTAAAATATGCAGCGCATACACCATGTTTCCGTAGTGAAGCTGGTTCTTATGGCCGTGATACACGTGGTTTAATCCGTCAGCACCAATTTGATAAAGTTGAAATGGTGCAAATCGTTAAACCAGAAACGTCTATGCAGGCCCTTGAAGAACTTACTGCACATGCTGAGGGCATTTTGCAGGCACTTGGTTTGCCATACCGCAAAATTTTGCTCTGTGGTGGTGATATGGGCTTTGGTGCGATGAAAACTTACGATCTAGAAGTATGGGTTCCAAGCCAAAATACATATCGTGAGATTTCAAGCTGCTCTAATATGGGTGATTTCCAAGCGCGTCGTATGAAAGCACGCTTCCGTATGGATCAGAAGAAGACTGAATTAGTGCATACGCTAAATGGTTCAGGTCTTGCAGTAGGACGTACTTTGCTTGCAGTAATGGAAAATTACCAACGTGAAGACGGCTCAATCGAGATTCCAGAAGTATTACGCCCATATATGGGTGGTGCAACTTTTATTGACTAAACTTTGCATCTAAATTGTGCACGTTTTTTGCTTAAACATAATCAGATGATTGATGTAGAGGTTTAAGGTGGATATTTTTCCAATCTCTTTGAAGTTGCAGCAGCAACGTTGTCTGATTGTGGGCGGAGGGCATATTGCTTTACGCAAGGCAACCTTATTAGCTAAGGCGGGGGCAATAATAGATATTGTTGCTCCTGAAATTGAAGAGCAGCTTCTGCAATTAGTAACAGCAATAAGCGGTCAGCATTTTGCTGAAGTTTTCTCTGAGAAGTTTTTAAGTACACCCTATCGTTTAGTCATTGCTGCGACTAACGATCCGCAAGTCAATAAAACAGTCTTTGAGCAATGTGAAGTACGTAATTTACTTGTAAACAGTGTTGACGATATTCCACATTGCCGCTTTATGGTTCCTGCGATTATTGACCGTTCACCTTTAGTGATTTCGGTTGCTTCAAATGGGACGTCTCCTGTTTTATCTCGTCAAATCCGTACACAGTTAGAGACATCCATTCCGCATGGAATGGGGAAGTTAGCGGAATTTTCTGGAAAATGGCGAAATCAGGTTAAAGAAAAAATTTCTAATCCTGATGAACGCCGTATTTTTTGGGAAAACTTGTATGCAAGTCCCTTAAAAGAGCAGGTTTTTAACGATAATCGTGATGTTGCAGATAGCATGCTTGAACAAGCATTGTTGGAGTGGAAAGCACCTAAAGGTGAAGTTTATTTGGTGGGTGCAGGTCCAGGTGATCCTGAACTGCTTACCTTAAAAGCTTTGCGTTTAATGCAACAAGCTGATGTAGTTATTTATGATCGTTTGGTATCTCAACCCATTTTAGAATTATGCCGTCGAGACTCGATAAAAATATATGTTGGTAAAGCTCGCTCAAATCATTCTGTTCCTCAAGACGGCATCAATGCTTTACTCGTTGAATATGCTCAACAAGGAAAGCGTGTTTGTCGTTTAAAAGGCGGTGATCCGTTTATTTTTGGGCGTGGTGGCGAAGAGATCCAAGAATTGTTCCAAGCTGGTGTACCATTTCAGGTGGTTCCAGGCATTACGGCAGCGTCAGGCTGTTCAGCTTATGCTGGTATTCCGCTCACTCATCGTGACTATGCTCAGAGTGTACGTTTTCTAACTGGTCATTTAAAAGAAGGTTCTCCTGAGCTTCCTTGGAATGAGCTGGTATATGAGAACCAGACTTTAGTTCTTTATATGGGCTTGGTGGGCTTGGAACGTATTTGTGAGCAACTGATTGCACACGGACAGCGTCCAGATATGCCAGTCGCATTAATTTCAAAGGGTACAACCCCTGAACAAAAGGTTGTGGTGGGGTCACTTGCTGATATTGCATCTAAAGTGACAGAACATCAAATTCATGCGCCGACTCTCACAATTATTGGTGAGGTCGTACGTTTGCGCGAACAGTTACAGTGGAATTAGTAGGCCAATTACTATCTACAAAAGAGATGTAACTATTGCCTAAGCTAACCAACAAGTAATTTAAGTGAGTAATTAAGTGATTCATGTTGTTCTATACGAGCCTGAAATCCCTGCAAACACAGGGAATATTATTCGACTATGCGCGAATACAGGGGCTCAATTGCATTTGGTTAAGCCTTTAGGTTTTGAGCTTGATGATAAAAAGCTTAAACGTGCGGGGCTTGATTATCATGAATGGGCAAGAATGCAGATTTGGGACAATATTGAAGCATGCCTCGCAGACTTAAAGTCAAAAGGTGTTGAGCATGTCTTTCCTCTAACGACGAAGGGTTCTGCAACTCCGCATACAGTTGATTTGAATCGACCTGTGGCTTTACTGATGGGGCCAGAAACACGCGGCTTGCCTGAGCATGTTCGCTTGATGTTCCCTCAAGAGCAGTGGATTCGGTTACCCATGGCTGAAAACTCTAGAAGTTTGAATTTGTCTAATGCAACTGCAGTGATTGTTTACGAAGCATGGCGTCAGCAAGGTTTTAAAAATTTAGGTTAGTTTCCTAAATACAAAAAATGAGGCCCTAGGTGGCCTTATTTTTTTGATCTAATTTTAATTTAAGCTTGTTCTAGTATTTTTTCGTCATACATGATTTGTGCTGCTAAAACTTGCTCAATGTTTGTTTCAGCCCATTCTTTTAACTGGAATGCCATTGAAGCGACATTTTGGCCTAATGGTGTAAGTGAATAGTCAACACGAATAGGTGAAGTGTCTTGAATCTTTCGTTCGATAAAGCCATCTCTTTCTAGCATTTTTAACTTTTGTGACAAGACTTTAGGTGAAATACCTTGAATGTTCTTTTTGAGTAAATTGAAATGCTGAGTTTCTTCCTCAAGAATATTTAAGATGAGTAAAACCCACTTATCTGCAATTTTTTCAAAAAATAAACGAGCAGGGCAATGTTGTTGAAAAATATTATATTTTAGACATTCACTCATACCATCTACCTACTTATTTCTAAAAAAATATACTAGTTACCATGTGGTAACTAATTGACACCTAGTTTCTAAAATATATCATAAAACAGAATTTAATAAAACACAGGTTTCTACCATGTCTAATTCTAATATTGCGGTTGTATATTTCTCTGGTTATGGCCACACGAAAGTAGTTGCTGAAACTTTTGCTAATGAAATTAATGCTCAACTTATCCAGATTGATCAGGAAGGTAATATTACTGAGCAAGATTGGGAAACATTAAACAATGCAAAAGGTATTGTTTTCGGTGCTCCGACTTACATGGGTACAGCACCATGGCAGTTTAAAAAATTTGCTGATGCAACTTCAAAAGTTTGGTTTACACGTGGTTGGGAAGATAAAGTATTTGCAGGCTTTACCAACAGTGCAAGTCTAAATGGTGATAAGCAAGTTACGCTTATCCAATTACAAACTTTAGCATCACAACACGGTGGTATTTGGGTGAGCTTGGGTCTGTTACCAGCAAATACTAAAAATGCAAAACGTGAAGATGTTAATAACCTAGGTGGTTCAGTAGGTTTACTTGTTCAGTCACCATCAGACGCAAGTGTAGATGAGATTCCAACAGGGGATTTGGAAACAGCAAAACTTTATGCAAAACGCGTACAAGGTATTGTAAATAAAATATTTGGATAATAAGTCCATAAAAAAGGCGCTTTAAGCGCCTTTTTTATTATTCATGCTCGTTGTGTTGAGGAGCATTGTATTTAAAGCCTTTGGTTTTGTAAGCAAGATAACCTACACCAACCACTGCCCAAGCCAAGCCGATTTGTAAAGCAAGCTTGTCGATCTCCAACCACATTAGGAACACGCTGGCAAAGCCAAGCGTTGGTACGATAATGTAATTAATAATATCTTTAATAGATTTGTTTTTACCATCTCTAAGCGCATAGCGCGAAATTACTGAGAAATTCACAAAACTAAAAGCAGTTAAGGCCCCGAAACTAATTAAGTTAACAATATGTTCAAGGTCTAAAAAGCCAGCAGATAATGCAACTATACCAACAATAAGAATGTTGTAAGTTGGTGTATGTAGTCTTGGGCTAATATGACCAAATAACTTTTTATTGATAACCCCATCACGACCCATTACATACATTAAGCGAGATACGCCAGCGTGTGCTGAAATACCCGATGCCATAACTGCAACTACAGCAAAATATAAAACTAACGTTTTAAAGGCAATACTGCCAATTGCTGCAACCATCACAGGTTGTGATTCATCTAATGGCTTAAAATAAGTATTTGGGTTACTTGGAAAATATAACTGGATAAAGTAAGTACTTATAATAAAGATGACACCAGCAAGCAATGCTGTTGAAAAAATCGCTTTTGGAAGTGTTCTTTCAGCATCTTTTGTTTCTTCGGCGAGTGAAGATAAAGCATCAAAACCTGTGAAAGAGAAACAAAGTACCGTTGCACCACCAATCAAAGCACTAATAGAAGTCATATCATTCCAAAAAGGAGTGAGTGACCATAATTCAGCTTTATCCGGATTTAGCGTACCATCGGCATATACACCTTGGGAAAGCAAGGTATACACTTGATAAACAAAGTAAAATATAACACCAAGTTGAATAACTACGATTGTACTGTTAAAACGAGCAACGAAACGTGCGCCGAATAAGTTAATAACAGTCATTAATGCAGTTAGGCCAATTACCCATAACCAATTATTTACTTCCGGAAACAATGCTCTTAAATAAATATCGGCCAAAATGATATTGACGAGTGGTGAAAGTAAATAGTCTAGCCAAGATGACCAACCCACCATAAAACCAACATTAGGGTGAATTGACTTTTGGGCATAGGTGTATGCTGACCCTGAAGAAGGATAGCGTTTGATCATGTGTCCATAACTGATCGACGTCAATAAAATTGCAACTAAGGCAAAAATATAAGAAGTAGGTACATGACCACCACTTCGTTCTGATACTAAACCAAAAGTATCAAATAAAGTTAATGGCTGAATATAAGCTAAACCAATAATAATGATGTGCCATAGCACAAGATTCTTTTGAAGTTTAGCTGTTGGTTTAGTCCCAGATAAGTTTGTCAACGGCGTTATCCTCATAATCGTTGATCAAGGATCAGCTTGGTGTTAAGGATCGTTTGAGACGAACGATCCCCCCTACATAAAAGATAAAGTGCGCCAATCTATCCTAAATTGATGCAAATTGTCAGTACTTTCGTGGAATTTTTAGCAAATTTTTTGCCATATTTCCAAATAAAATGATGAATAAAAATTCATAGATATAAAAAAGGTCTGATTTATCATAAAAATCAGACCTTTAAGTTTTTACTTGAGCTAGCTAAAACTTAAATTACCAAGCTTTTTGTAAGATCTCCCGGATATCTTTTAAGCTTGCTTCTTTAGGGTTGTAAATAATAGAGCCATCATTTAGTGCTTTTTCTGCAACTTCATCAAGTTGTGCTTCAGTAACCTTACCAGTTTCGCGCAAAGTACGTGGTAATTTAGTTAAACTAAATAAGCGATCACGCATCGCTAAAATAGTTGTAATTGCTCTATCTGCACGTTGGGTTGCTGGAGTTTGTGCATAGATATCTGCACCAGCTAGAGGTAATAGTAACTCACCAATTTTCTGACCATTGACTTGTTTGTTGTATTCAAGCACATATGGTAAGAATAGGTTCATACATAAACCGTGGGGCAGGTGAGCAACTGCACCTAATGCATGCCCTAATGAGTGTACAAGGCCTACCATCGAGTTAGAAAATGCAATACCTGCCATTGTGGAAGCTTGTGCGAGTTCTAAACGGCCTTGTGAGTCATTTGGATTTTCTAAAACGTTAAATAAATTTTCACTAATCTTTTTAATACCCGCACTTGCATAAGCATCACTGAGTGGATTAGCTGCCATGCAGGTGTATGCTTCCACACAGTGTGTTAACGCATCCATACCAGTCATTGCCGTCAAGTGAGGTGGCAAAGTCAATGTCATGCGTGGATCTAAGATTGCAGCATGTGGCATTAAATAATATGAAGCAAATGCCAATTTCACATTCTTTTGTGTGTCAGAAACCACAGCAACCATAGTCACTTCTGAACCTGTACCTGAAGTGGTCGGAATCACAAAAAATGGCTTTAATGGTTTTGGTAAGTTATGAGCACCAGAATATTGAAGAAGGTCATTTCCACCTTCAGAGACTAAAATATTGGTTGCTTTAGAGGTATCAATAACAGAGCCACCGCCAACAGCAATAATCGCGTCACACTTATTTGTGCGATAAGCTTCTGCTGCAAGGCGAACGACTTCAAGACTTGAGTCTGGTGGAACATCATCAAAAACATGACCAATCACAGCATCAGTCGTACTAAAAGCAGCTTCAATAGGGTTGAGTAAGCCATTCGCGCGAACGCCTTTATCGGTAATGATAAGAGGACGCTTTGCACCCAAAGTCGCGAGTTCAAACGGAATATGTTCTAAAGCAGCATTACCGGCAATGATTTTTACAGGACAAAAGAATTCGTAATATGGTTTAGCCATGTTATGCGCTCCGCTTGAAGTAAGACTTAGCTACTTTTAAATAAATATTTGCAGCTTCGTTGAATTTTTCTTTTAGGGTGAGTTCGGTTGGGTATTCTTTAACTGCGAGTGAAGCTACCAATTTCGGTAAAATGAGAGATTCCATTTTGTTTAGGCAGCGTACTAGACGAATTGCTGCGGATACATCACCATCGGCAATCATTCGATCGTTTGCAAATGCTTGAGCAGTGCTTTCCTGAAATGAGAAAACCAAAAATGCATGAGTTACATGCTTAAATGTAATGGTTAAATCAGGTTTTTTTTCCGCTCTTTTTAGCAGCTCTAATTGTTTGTTCTCTGTCACTCGGGCAAAAAATGCTGGTCCATTTGGGAAGACATTCATTGAAAGTACAAAGTGAACAGGAAATTTGGACACTTCCTCTTGTATTTCACTATCTACTTGACTCGCCATGACTAAGCCACGACCAACAACATCCATCATGAGCTTAACGTAGGCAAGTTGCAGAGTGGGCTTTACAGCTTTTGTCGAAATCACTTGCTATCCCTTCTTAAAATTATGCAAAAGCAAATTTAGAGTAATTACTCTAATCTATTTTTATTCCATCTCAAAATCATTTATTCAATTTTGACTTCAGGGTCATTAAAGAGCCCAGAGGCCTTAATATACTCAATAAAGTCCTGACAAAGTTGCTCAAATGATGGATATGGAGTCACTAAATCTTTTATGCGGACCATTTCTAACCCTGCATAACCACAAGGGTTAATAGTTTGAAAACCAGTTAGAGCACAGTCCAAGTTTAGGGCTAAACCGTGATAACTACGTCCACGGCGAATTTTGAAACCTAAGGAACCAATTTTTCTATCATTTACATATACGCCTGGAGCATCAGGTTTTGCATATGCTTCAATATTATATTTCTTTAAAACATCAATCATAAATTGTTCAGCAAAACTAACCAATGTACGTACATTCCACTTTAGCCGATTAAGATCAAACATAAAGTAAGCAACCAGTTGGCCTGGTCCATGCCATGTCACTTGTCCACCACGATCAGTTTGAACTATAGGAATATTGGATGGAATTAGAATATGTTCTGGTTTTCCAGCTTGACCTTGAGTTAATACTTCGTGATGCTGGAGCAACCATAGCTCGTCGGGTGTATTTTCATCACGTTGATTGGTCAGGTTCTTCATCAATTCGAATTTGCTTTGATAATCTTGTAAATCGTTCCACTGACGAATAATCAAAGTGGGTTTATCAAGGCTCATTAAACATTTTCCTGTGCGACGTACTAAACAGAAGGGCAGCTCACAACATTAAGTCATGAGAGTATGCTCTTGATGAGTTTAAAGTATTTTGCTTAAACGGTTCTAAATATTTGTGATTATTTATAATAAGGTTGTTATAAATAAAAATGCCATGACATTAAAGTTGTCATGGCATCTTAAAATTAAAGTGCAGTTCTTATTTGCGGACAAGCAGCCAAGTCTGCATACAAAGCATGAACTTGTTCCAATTCATCAAAGCGTAATTGTGCGGTTAATGAATGGTATTTGCCTGTACGAGATTCTTGTACTTTTAACGTTGATTGGTCAAAGTCAGGGAAATGTTTTACTAGAATATCAACTACAGCTATACGTAATTCTTCACCCGCATCGCCAATGAGTTTAATTGGATAGTCCATTGGAAATACCCAAAGGTCTTCACGGAGTTCGCGAGATGGAGTGCGGTCTAACATAAGTAACCTCATCATGTGAAACGCCTGCATCATCGCAGGCGTTTGTAGCTCTTTCTATTAAATGGGGACTAGTGTCGAAATTTCAAGACTTCAAAACTTAGTCATTCTCTAAGAAAGAACGCAAGTGTTCAGAACGAGAAGGGTGACGTAATTTACGTAATGCTTTCGCCTCGATTTGACGAATACGTTCACGTGTTACATCAAACTGTTTACCCACTTCTTCTAAAGTATGATCTGTTGGCATATCGATACCAAAACGCATTTTCAATACTTTAGCTTCACGTTCAGTTAAGTTTTCTAGAACTTCACGAGTTGCTTCTTTTAAGCCTTCTGAAGTCGCAGCATCAATTGGAGAAGTGATGTTCTGGTCTTCAATAAAGTCCCCAAGATGCGAATCTTCATCATCACCGATTGGAGTTTCCATTGAAATTGGTTCTTTAGCAATTTTAAGAACCTTACGAACTTTGACCTCATCCATTTCTAAACGTTCACCTAACTCTTCTGGAGTAGGTTCACGGCCCATTTCCTGTAACAATTGACGAGAGACACGGTTAATCTTGTTAATCGTTTCAATCATATGTACAGGAATACGAATTGTACGTGCTTGGTCTGCAATAGAACGGGTAATTGCCTGACGAATCCACCAAGTTGCATAAGTCGAGAATTTATAACCACGACGGTATTCAAACTTGTCTACAGCTTTCATCAAGCCAATGTTCCCTTCTTGAATCAAGTCAAGGAACTGTAAACCACGGTTGGTGTATTTTTTCGCAATCGAAATTACCAAACGAAGGTTAGCTTCTACCATTTCTTTTTTCGCACGACGTGCTTTGGCTTCACCAATCGCCATACGTTTAGAAATATCTTTAATTTCAGCAACGCTTAAATTAAGTTCTTTCTCAATATCTGCAATCTTTTGCTGGAATGCTAAGACATCTGGACGAACTTTTTCTAAATGAGCTTTGATTTCTGCAGGAGCTTTAGCAATTTGTTCATCTAACCAAGCTGGATTAGATTCTTGTTTAGGGAAAGATGTACGGAATTGAGTACGATCCATACGGCCACGACGCACTGCATAACGCATAATTTCACGTTCGTTGGCACGGATTTGCTCGTGAGTTCCGCGAATCATTTCTGAAATGATGTCAAATAAACGTGGAGTAAATTTAAACATCATGAATACAGTTGCTAAAGACTCAAGAGCTTCATTTGCTTCAGGGCTATTACGGCCATGTTTTTCAATCACAGCTTTAGTTTGAGCCCATGCAGCTTCTAACTCAGCAAAACGAACTTTTGCAACTTCAGGGTCTGGGCCTGAATCGCCTTCAGAGTCATCATCACCTTCAGACTCTTCTTCTTCATCGTCATCATCAAGCTTAACTTCTTTCGTTGACTTTGTAGATGATTCGTCTTCTTCCGCAAGCTCTTCAACTTCTTCTAAAACTTCAGGAATATCTTCATCAGTTTCAGGATCGAGGTAGCCAGATAAAATATCGGCAAGACGGCGTTCGCCAGTTAAAAAATCATTATATTCTTTTAATACAACTTCAACAGCATTTGGCCAGTAAGCGATTGAGTTTAGGACATCACGAATCCCTTCTTCAATGCGTTTAGCAATGCTGATTTCACCTTCACGGGTTAATAGTTCTACTGTACCCATTTCACGCATGTACATACGTACAGGGTCTGTCGTACGTCCAGGCTCATTTTCAACAGATGCAAGTACGGCAGCAGCTTCTTCTTCAGCAACTTCATCAGTTGCGTCAGCTGATTCGCCGAACATGGTATCGTCAGATTCAGGTGCACGCTCGTGTACAGGAATACCAACGTCTTGAAGCATCTGGATGATGTCTTCAATCTGTTCGCTTTCAGTAATCGAGTCCGGCAGATGATCGTTAACCTCAGCGTAAGTTAAGTAACCTTGTTCTTTGCCTCGGCTAATCAGAGCCGCTACTTGAGAAGTAGGGGAATGCATATCGCTCATCTTTGCTTACTCTTTGTTGAATCTGTGGCAGTGAAAAACCGTGCATGATAGCACAATTTGCTTGAAATGTTTCGGCTTTGATCGGTGACCGTTAAATAAAAAATATCTTTGAATTCACGACTATTTTTTGAATATTGGGCTAAAATCATTTTTTTCAAGTTTAAATCATAGAAAAATTTGTAGAAATCTTCGATTATCAAAAGACTGTGCTGTTTTATAAATACACAATTTTTTGGGCGAAAAAAAGTACAAATGAGCAATTAAATGAAAAAAATATAAATAAAACTTGACAAGGAAAAGTAAGACAGATAAATAGCGGCTAGACCCATTCACATTTTTTCATTATGAGGTAGTTTTAGTGTCTTCTACAGATTTTGAACTAGATGATAACTACGGCGATGATGATGATGTCGGTTTTGATGAGTCATCAGGCAAAATCAGTGCAAAAGAATCGTTGGAAAAACGTAGATTAATTGATGATCTATTGGCACAGCGCCGTTTAGAGCGTGAGTTAAAAGATTTCGATTATGATTTAGACGATGATGATCTTGATGATGAAGACTAATCAAAACTAAATAGGGCATCGTCGGCTTAAGTGCTATGCTATCGTCAATTTCTTTTTAAAGTCAGGTAACACAATGAGTGCATTAGATTTAGACCAGTTAAGTGAATATCTAGATGGAGACCACAATGAGTATGGTTTAGACTTTGCTGCAACTCATGGTTTTTTGTGTGCAATTGCAGTAGGCCCTCAGTTTGACCACTGGTTAGATGAATTATTCGAAGGTAACCAGAAAAAGGTTCCGGCAGAAATTATTCAGCAAATCAAGGTTTGGCTAGAGTCGATTCGTCAAGATTTAGCAAATGAAAATGGGATTGAATTTCCATTTGAAGTTGAAGAAGCTGATGTTGAATCAAGCCTAGGCGATTGGAGTGTAGGGTTTGTTGATGCAATGTTCTTAAATGAAGAGGCATGGTTTGCTCCTGAGTATGAAGAACAATTGGTTGATTTGACTTTACCGATCATGGTTTTTAGTGGAATTGATGAAGAAGATCCACAAATGGAGTCTTTCCGTCGCAATGGACAGTTAATGGATGAACTGGCAGAAGAAATTCCAGATAATTTGAATGAATTATATTTGATGTACCATACTCCAAATTAATTTATTAGAAGAAATAATAAATAACGTCCTTTCTAGGGCGTTTTTTATTATTAGCACTTATTTAGGAGAAACAAAAAAGGCATTTAGAAAACTAAATGCCTTTTGAAGTTACTTTTTAATTTTATAGGCGTTTACGCTTAGCAGCAGCAATTTGTGACTGGCGCATACGGAAACCGGCTTTTTGTTTCTCTGTCGTTTTATCGATGCAATATACGCAAGAAACACCATGTTCATAGCTTGGTAGAGCTGATTCTTCAGGAGTTAAAGGCCAGCCACAAGCATGACATTTAATGTTTGCGCCTTCTTCGACACCATGAGTTACCGCAGTACGTCCGTCAAATACGAAACATTCACCTTCCCAAAGACTTTCATCAGCTGGTGTTTCTTCTAAATATTTGAGAATACCGCCTTTTAGGTGATAAACCTCTTTAAATCCTTCTTGAAGAAGTAAAGAAGTTGATTTTTCACAACGAATACCACCAGTACAGAACATCGCAATTTTTTTATCTTTATGCTGTTCTAATTCTTTTTTAACGTACTCAGGAAATTCGCGGAATGTTTCTGTTTTAGGGTCAATTGCACCTTTGAAAGTACCGGCTTTGTATTCATAGTCATTACGTGTGTCGATTAAGATGACATCATCGCGTGCAATAAGCTCATTCCATTCTTTAGGATCAAGATAGTGACCAACTAAATCACGAGGTTTTACTTCTACGCCTAAAGTCACAATTTCTTTTTTAAGCTTAATTTTCATTTTACGGAAAGGTTTGTCAGAGCTATGGGATTCTTTATATTCCATAGCATTGAAGCCTTCATTTAATAAAAATTGATGAATTGTATCAATTGCCTCACGGTCTCCTGCAACCGTACCATTAATTCCTTCACCTGCTACAATCAGAGTTCCGCAAAGGTTAATTGTTTTCACTAAGTCTAAAAGACGTTGTTGAAGATCGGCCGGATCTTGAACTTCTTTAAATTGATATAGTGCTGCAACAACCCAACCCGCGGTCGCTTGCTGTTCTACAGGTGCAAGCTGTTCTACAGTAGCGTTCATGGAATACTCCAAATGTATTAAGATAGAAATTTAAGGCGCGTATTTTAGCGCGAAAATTTGTAATAAGCGAGAAAACCATAAAAAGTATATGGTTTATTTAAGGAGTTTGTTTTGAGTAATGATCATCGAACGCTCTCTCTCACCCCATGTGCAGGGCGTTGTTCAACAGTTTTTGGTGATCAAGTATGTCGTGGTTGTCGCCGTTTTAACCATGAAGTAATTCAATGGAATACTTATACAGTAGAGCAGCGTTTGGCTGTATGGAAGCGCTTAGATGATCAATTAGACCAGATTTTGGTGCCTATGTTGCCACAGGCAAATATCCAGCATGTGGAAGGGTTTATATTAAGTAAGCGTGTTCGGTTAATGGAAGGGGCGAGTAAAGGCCGTAAACTCTATCATGCCTTAAAAATATGTGAAAAAAATAAGCATCTTGCATCTGAAAGTGGTTTGGGTATTTCAGAAGCACAAGTTAAAGACATATGGACTGAATTTGAAAGACGTGTCTTGGCTTTGGCTAAAGCAAGTTATGAGCTGGCTTGGTTAAGAGCTGATGGTATTAGTCATCACTTGTTAAATATGTTTGAAGAAGAATAACTTTTAAAAAACTTATTTATAAAAAAAGCTGCCATTAGGCAGCTTTTTTACATTAATGTTCTTTCGAATATTAACGCTTGATGTCACGTTGCACTTCACCAGTGTAAAGCTGACGTGGACGACCAATTTTGTAAGGGCCGCTGTGCATTTCTAACCAGTGGCTGATCCAGCCAACTGTACGTGCAAGAGCGAAGATAACAGTAAACATTTCTGTTGGGATACCAATCGCTTTAAGGATGATACCAGAGTAGAAGTCTACGTTAGGGTAAAGTTTACGTTCAACAAAGTACGGGTCGTTCAATGCAATACGTTCAAGTTCCATAGCAAGCGCTAATTGAGGATCGTTGATACCTAATGCTTCAAGAACTTCGTCACAAGTTTGCTTCATCACTTTAGCACGTGGGTCGAAGTTTTTGTAAACGCGGTGACCGAAGCCCATAAGTTTAACTTCTTTGCGTTTAACTTTTTCCATGAACTCAGCAACATTTTCAACGCTACCGATTTCATCAAGCATTTTAAGAACTGCTTCGTTCGCGCCACCGTGTGCAGGTCCCCAAAGAGCAGAGATACCAGCAGAGATACACGCATATGGATTCGCACCAGTAGAACCAGCAAGACGAACTGTAGACGTAGAAGCGTTTTGTTCGTGGTCAGCATGAAGCGTGAAAATACGATCCATTGCACGCGCAAGAACAGGGTTTACTTTGTAGTCACGGTCTGCAGGAGTTGCAAACATCATGTGTAAGAAGTTTTCCGCGTAATTTAAGTCGTTACGTGGATAGATGAATGGCTGGCCTACAGTATATTTGTAGCTCCAAGCAGCAAGCGTTGGAATTTTAGCAATCAAACGAATCGCGGTAATTTCGCGGTGGTTGATGTCTTCAATGTCAAGGTTGTTGTGATAGAACGCAGATAATGCGCCAACTACACCAACCATGATTGCCATAGGGTGTGCGTCACGACGGAAACCATTGAAGAAACGGCTAACTTGATCGTGAACCATAGTGTGAGTACGAACTTTCGCATCGAACTCAACTTTTTGTTCAGCGGTTGGTAACTCACCATTTAATAATAAATAACAAGTTTCAAGGTAGTCTGCTTGAGTCGCTAACTGGTCAATCGGGTAACCGCGGTGTAATAAAATACCTTTGTCACCATCGATAAATGTGATTTTAGACTCGCATGAAGCTGTCGCCATAAAACCAGGATCAAAAGTAAAGTGACCTGAGGCCAATACATCTTTAACGTCGATTACATCGGGACCTAATGTGCCACTGTAAATTGGTAATTCAATTTCTTTGCCATCAAGATGTAATACGGCTTTTTTGCCAGTTGCTTCAGACATTCAATAGATCTCCTGTCCTGGTGAATGATTATCTGACTCGAAATCCTAATTTTCTCATGTGCGAATCAGACGGTGTCAAAATTTGCTATAAGATTAGTGAGTACTGAAATTTTGTCAATTATACTTATGGATAAAAAATGACGTTCCCACAGAGAGTTAGTCATCAAGACCCGAGCAAAAAAGTCAGTAAAATCACTGCATCGGGATGGTATCATAAGTCAATTCAAGAAGAACGTGCAGAAAAAAAATGAAGCGTGAGTACAATTGTAAGCAAATTTTTAAATTAGAATTAAGAATCAGACGTGGTCATAAAATGCCAATCCGCTTAAAAAAATCATAAAACTCAGTCTGTAATTTTAAATTGCGATTCAAAAATTGCCTAATTATCACTATTTGATAATTCCAAAAGTTGTACTTTTTTTAAGTTTAATTGTTTAAAAAATAGCTTGTTGAACATCTTTAAAAATTTAAAACTCTTTTTTGTAAAAATACTACTCACTGTTAAGTGTCAAGTAGCTCTTTATTACATTTAAGGTAAATGATGGTATTAGATATTTTTAAAATAAAAATGATTAAAATTAGTATGTAACGGTAAATTTGGTTTATGATTTTGATTAGGCTTGATGAATTATTAACTTTATCTTTAGTCTAAAACTCACTTATTTTAAATAAAGCAGTAGAAAAGATATTTTTTATAAAAGATGTTGTTAAACAAGCACATGTTTTGTTTAGTCTTAAATTTTGGATAGGGAAGACTACTGTTTGGCTGTGTGAATGATTCTTATTTAATGAGTTTTTGCGGAAAAGGCAAAGTGGATTGTTTGTATTTTGATATTTCGCGTTTTATAATTCAGTGTCGTTTATAGGTTAGGCATGAGCTGTGCTTGCCTAACAATGCCAGCTTTCCTTGGAATTAATTCAACAAACTCCGGTCGGAGTTTCTACCTACAGGATGCCCGCTGTGAAAAGCAACAGACCTGTCAATTTGTCCATGGGTCAGGTGTTAGCGGTAAATTTACGCTCACCCGTGGCTATTGCATCAATTTTACACCGTTTATCAGGTGTCATCGTTTTCTTATTAGTACCAGTTCTCTTATGGATTCTAGATAAATCATTATCTTCACCAGAAGGATTTGACTACGTTAAAAATGTCGTTTTCGGAAATATCCTTGTACGTTTTATCGTTTGGGTATTTGTAGCCGGCTTAATTTTCCACTTTATTGCTGGGGTTAAGCATTTGCTTGCAGATCTAGGTTTTGCTGAAGAACTGCAAAGCGGTCGTATTGCAGCGACAATTTCATTGATCTTATCTGTGGTAGCCATTATCGCAGCCTTTGTATGGATTATGTTCTAATGAAAAGTGCTACAGGTTTAACAGGTTCAGGTTCTCGTGATTGGTTTATCCAGCGTGTAAGTGCTGTGGTATTGGCAGCTTATACTGTTGTTCTTTTTGGTTGGATTCTCTGCAAAGGCGGATTTGACTATCAACAATGGGCTGGCTTCATGATGACATTACCAATGAAGATTTTCTCTTTATTGGCAATTTTGTCGCTTATCGCACACGCATGGATTGGTATGTGGCAAGTTTTCACTGACTATGTCACTACTCGTCAAATGGGTCCTTCAGCGAAAGGTTTACGCCTTGTACTGACTACGGCTGTCATTATTGCAGTGTTTGTGTACGCAATCTGGGGTATCCAGATTTTCTGGGCGAATTGATAGGAAGATATCATGGGCGCGATAAACCCTAAAGAAGATTATTCAAATATTCAAAACCTCACTTTCGATGCTGTTATCGTTGGTGGTGGTGGTTCTGGTATGCGTGCATCTTACCAACTTGCTCAAGCAGGTTTGAAAGTTGCTGTACTTACTAAAGTTTTCCCAACACGTTCACATACAGTTGCTGCTCAGGGCGGTATCGGTGCGTCGTTAGGTAACATGCAAGAAGATAACTGGCATTTCCACTTTTACGATACGGTAAAAGGTTCTGACTGGTTAGGTGACCAAGACGCAATTGAATTTATGTGTCGTGAAGCACCAAAAGTTGTGTATGAACTTGAACATATGGGTATGCCGTTTGACCGTAACGCTGATGGTACAATTTACCAACGTCCGTTCGGTGGTCACTCTGCGAACTATGGTGATAAACCAGTTCCACGTGCTTGTGCTGCTGCTGACCGTACTGGTCACGCATTATTGCACACGCTTTATCAAAGCAACGTGAAAATGGGTACTCAATTCTTCGTTGAATGGATCGCTCTTGATTTGATCCGTAACGAAGCAGGTGATGTGCTTGGTGTGACTGCAATTGACCAAGAAACTGGTAATATTGCCGTATTCCAAGCAAAAGCAACATTGTTTGCAACTGGTGGTGCTGGTCGTGTTTACCGTGCATCAACAAATGCTTATATCAACACTGGTGACGGTCTTGGTATGGCTGCTCGTGCTGGCATTCCATTACAAGATATGGAATTCTGGCAATTCCACCCTACGGGTGTTGCGGGCGCAGGTGTATTGTTAACTGAAGGTTGTCGTGGTGAAGGTGCGATCCTTCGTAACAAAGACGGCGAACCGTTCATGGAACGTTATGCACCGACTTTAAAAGACTTGGCTCCACGTGACTTCGTATCACGCTCTATGGACCAGGAAATTAAAGAAGGTCGTGGTTGTGGTCCAAAAGGTGATTATATCTTACTTGATATGACTCATTTAGGTGCTGACACAATTATGAAGCGTTTACCATCTGTATTTGAGATCGGTAAAAAATTCGCAAACGTAGACATTACTAAAGAACCAATTCCAGTAGTGCCAACAATCCATTATCAAATGGGTGGTATTCCTACGAATATGCATGGTCAAGTGTGCTTACCAGAACCTGGTACAGACAACTACACTAAGCCTGTAAAAGGTTTCTATGCAATTGGTGAATGTTCTTGCGTATCAGTACATGGTGCAAACCGTTTAGGTACTAACTCACTTCTTGACTTGGTTGTATTTGGTAAAGCTGCTGGTGAGCACATTATCGACTACGTAACTAAGCATCATGGTGATGAATATGCACCGCTTCCAACAAACGTATTAGAGCAAACTTTAAATCGCGTACGTAAGTTGGATGAATCAACTTCTGGTGAAAATGCACAAGAAGTTGCTGATGCAATTCGTGATATCGTTCAAGACCACGCTGGTGTGTTCCGTACTCAAGCATTGCTTGATAAAGGTGTTAAAGAGATTCTTGCTCTTGAACCGCGTGTGCGTAACATTCACTTGAAAGATAAATCTAAAGTATTTAACACTGCACGTGTTGAAGCGCTTGAAGTTGAAAACTTATATGAAGTTGCAAAAGCTACATTAATTTCAGCTGCTGCGCGTAAAGAATGTCGTGGTGCGCATACGGTAGTTGACTATGAATTACCAGCTGATCACCCAACTTATTCATACGGTCGCCGTGATGATGAGTGGATGAAACATACTTTATGGTATTCATCAGATAACCGTTTGGAATATAAGCCAGTGCGCTTCAAGCCGTTAACTGTTGATCCAATTCCACCAGCACCACGTACATTCTAATCGGGAGTATAAAGATGAGTAGAGGTACTCGTACATTCGAAATCTACCGCTATGATCCTGATAAGGATAAAGCGCCGTACATGCAAACTTTCAAACTTGAATTGACTGATAAGCACCGTATGTTGCTTGATGCATTGCTTGCTTTGAAAGTTCAAGACGAAACGTTAACATTCCGTCGCTCTTGCCGTGAAGGTATTTGTGGTTCTGATGGTGTGAACATCAATGGTAAAAATGGTTTAGCTTGCTTGCAAAACCTTAATGACCTACCAGAGAAAATCGTAATTCGTCCATTGCCAGGTTTGCCGGTTGTTAAAGATTTGGTTGTTGATATGAACCAATTCTATGATCAATATGACAAAATTCAGCCATTCTTGATCAATAACCAGCCAGCTCCACCTAAAGAGCGTTTACAGTCTCCGGAAGAGCGTGAACACTTAAATGGTTTGTATGAGTGTATTCTTTGTGCATGTTGTTCAACTTCATGCCCATCATTCTGGTGGAACCCTGATAAATTCTTGGGTCCTTCAGCATTGTTGAATGCATACCGTTTTATTATCGATTCTCGTGATACTGCGACTGCAGATCGTTTGGCTCGTCTTGACGATCCATTCAGTTTGTTCCGCTGTAAAGGTATCATGAACTGTGTGTCAGTATGTCCTAAAGGTTTGAATCCAACAAAAGCTATCGGTCACATCCGTAATATGTTGTTAGATCAAGCGGGTTAATTCTGCACAAATAGAGAACGCACATCCTTGATGTGCGTTTTTTTTTAATTTTATAATAGACGTCTTATACTTTAGTCGTTAAAAGAGGGGTTTTTATATAAAGCACCATATATTAATAGATAAAATTGGATATGTATTTCGCCAATTTATAGATGGTATGTGTCAAAAAAATCAATCGTTCGTTAAGAACATGATACGATTTGCCACAAAGTTGTAGGTAAAAAAAGCGTATACTAGTGAAATTAAATTAAGTGGCACGATCTTAGATCAGTGCTTAATTTTTATGGTCAAAGTCATTTTAGAAAAGTTAATTGTATAGTTAATTTTTCTAAAAAGATTTGCAAAAAATTGCTCGGTTTTAATCGAGTATAAGGTGAGTGATGATGCCATTGAGGGCGTTGTGATTCATTAATTACCTATGGAGTTTTCTCTCTAGGTAGTATGACGCCCCATGGTCTTGAAGACCTGTTGGGTAAGTAGTGTCATTTTTACCAATTTGACATTATGCATCATGGGTGTGCTTAAAAGGCAGCCTGTAATATTTTTTGCAATAGGAAATGGGTCCACAAATGCAAGAAGTTGCTGACGCATTGCGTCTTGACACTGAACTTTCCGCTGATAGTGCAGCGTATATTGAAGAACTTTACGAGCAGTACCTGACTTCCCCAACCTCCGTCGCTGAGGACTGGCGCCAATATTTCGATAAATATCCAAAGGGTGACCAACCACACAGCGCTGTGCGTGAGCAATTCCTATTACTAGGACGTAATGCTAATCGTGTTCAACCTGTTGTACAAAGTACTGTAAGTACTGAGCATGAGCGTCGTCAAATTGGCGTTTTACAACTTATTGCTGCTTATCGCAATCGCGGACATCAAAAAGCTAAATTAGATCCATTAGGTCTTGCTAAGCGTGAAGATATTCCTGATTTAGATCTTTCAGCACACGGTTTAACCAAATCAGATTTAGATACAGTATTCAATACAGGCAATCTTGAGATTGGCAAGAGCGAAGCAACGCTTGCCGAAATGATTGAAGCAATGGAAGCAATCTATTGTGGTTCAATCGGTGTTGAATACATGCACATCGTGGACACAAAAGAAAAACGTTGGATTCAACAGCGTCTTGAAAGTGCCCGTGGTAAATTCAATTTCTCAAATGATCAAAAGAAAGGCTTCTTAGAGCGTTTAACTGCTGCTGAGGGGCTAGAAAAATATCTCGGTAATAAATACGTCGGTGCTAAACGCTTTGGTGTTGAAGGCGGCGAATCTTTTATTCCTATGGTAAATGAGATTATCCAGCGTGCTGGTGCTGTAGGTTGTAAAGAAGTTGTTATCGGTATGCCACACCGTGGCCGTTTGAACCTTCTTGTTAATATTATGGGTAAAAATCCGGCGGACTTGTTTGGTGAGTTCGAAGGTAAATCACTTCATAAGAAAGGTTCTGGTGACGTTAAATACCACCAAGGTTTCTCAAGTAATGTAATGACTCCAGGTGGTGAAGTTCACTTGGCATTGGCATTTAACCCATCTCACTTGGAAATTGTTGGTCCTGTAGTTGAAGGTTCTGTGCGTGCGCGTCAAGTACGTCGTAGAGACATTGGCGGTGATGACGTATTGCCAGTTATTGTTCATGGTGATGCTGCATTTGCAGGTCAAGGTGTGAACATGGAAACCTTCCAAATGTCACAAACTCGTGGCTATACAGTTGGTGGTACGGTTCATATTATTGTGAATAACCAAGTTGGTTTCACAACTTCTGATCCACGTGATGCGCGTTCTACAGAGTACTGTACAGACGTTGCTAAAATGATTCAGGCACCGATTTTCCATGTAAATGGTGATGATCCTGAAGCTGTTATCTTTGCTACTCAATTAGCACATGATTTCCGTCACGAATTCCGTAAAGATGTTGTTATCGATTTGTTCTGTTATCGCCGTCGTGGTCATAACGAAGCGGATGAGCCATCTGGTACACAACCATTGATGTATCAAGTAATTGCGAAGAAAGCAACTACTCGTACACTTTATGCTGATCAACTTGTACAAGAGAAAGTACTTGATCGTGCTGAAGCTGATCAAATGGTTGAAGATTACCGTTCTGATTTAGAAGCGGGTAATCATGTAGCAAATGCATTGATTCTTGAACCAAATACCAAAATGTTTGTTGATTGGACTCCATATTTGGGCCATGACTATACAGACGATTGGGATACTTCATTTGACTTGAACCGCCTTAAAGAATTAGGCGAGGGCATGAGCAAACTTCCTGAAGGGTTTGTAATGCAGCGTCAGGTTCAAAAAGTAATTGAAGATCGCGTGAAAATGCAAACTGGCGAAACTCCTTTAAACTGGGGTGCAGCAGAAACTTTAGCTTATGCGACTTTATTGGATGAAGACTATCTAGTTCGTATTACTGGTGAAGACGTAGGTCGTGGTACCTTCTCACACCGTCATGCGAAATTGCATAACCAAGTTGACGGTTCAACTTACATTCCTCTTTGTCATGTTAAAGAGAACCAACCACGTTTCGCGATTTACGATTCTTTGTTATCTGAAGAAGCAGTTCTTGCATTTGAATATGGTTACGCAACTACAATTCCTAAGAGCTTAATTATTTGGGAAGCACAATTTGGTGACTTCGTAAACTGTGCTCAGGTTGTGATTGATCAGTTTATTGCTTCTGGTGAGACTAAGTGGGAGCGTGTTTGTGGTTTAACGATGTTGTTACCACATGGTTTCGAAGGTCAAGGTCCAGAGCACTCTTCAGCTCGTTTAGAACGTTTCTTACAGTTATGTGCTGAAGACAACATGCAAGTGATCACTCCAACGACACCTGCACAGATTTTCCATGCATTACGTCGTCAGGCTGTACGCCCAATTCGTAAGCCATTAATCGTAATGTCACCGAAATCTTTACTTCGTCATAAACTTGCGACTTCTACTTTAGAAGAGCTAGCACATGGTTCATTCCAAACTGTAATTGACGAAATCGATCAAATTAATAAGTCAGATGTAACTCGTCTTGTACTTTGTGGCGGTAAAGTTTATTACGACTTACTCGAAAAACGTCGTGAACAAAACTTAACTAATGTTGCAATCGTACGTATCGAACAGTTGTATCCATACCCAGAGCAACGTCTTGCAGAAATCTTGGCTGCTTATCCAAATGTGAAAGAACTCGTTTGGGCACAAGAAGAGCCGAAGAACCAAGGCGCTTGGTTGTTTATCGCACCGCGTTTATATGACGATATCTTAAAATCTGGCAAACAAATCCGTATCAGTTTTGCAGGTCGTGAAGCTTCTGCTGCACCAGCTTGTGGCTCACCGTACTTGCATGCAAAACAACAAGCTCAGCTAATTAATGATGCATTGGCAATCGAAGCTGAACAATCAGGAGATTCTCAATAATGGCAACCGAAATTAAAGCACCGGTATTCCCAGAGTCTGTTGCAGATGGCACCATCGCAACTTGGCATAAAAAGGTGGGTGAACCTGTATCACGTGATGAAGTAATCTGTGATATTGAAACCGACAAAGTTGTTTTAGAAGTTGTTGCTCCTGCAGATGGTAGCTTGGTTGCAATCATTAAAGGTGAAGGCGATACAGTTCTTTCTGACGAAGTTATTGCTCAATTCGAAGCTGGTGCTGGCGCAGCTGCTGCTCCTGCAGCAGTAGAACAAGCAGTTGCTCAAACTCAAGCTGGTGCAGCTCCTGTTGTTGAGCGTACAGAAACTGTGTCTGATCAAGCTCCTGCGGTTCGTAAAGCGTTAACTGAATCTGGTATTGCTGCTTCTGACGTACAAGGTACTGGTCGTGGTGGTCGTATCACTAAAGAAGATGTTGCAAACCATCAAGCTAAACCAGCTGCTAACGTTACTCCGTTAAGCGTTGCTGTTGGCGAGCGTATCGAAAAACGCGTTCCAATGACTCGTTTACGTAAACGTGTTGCTGAGCGTCTTCTTGCAGCTACTCAAGAAACTGCAATGTTAACTACATTTAACGAAGTTAACATGAAGCCAATCATGGAATTGCGTAAGCAATATAAAGATGCTTTCGAAAAACGTCATGGTGCTCGTTTAGGCTTCATGTCATTCTTCGTTAAAGCAGCAACTGAAGCGCTTAAACGCTACCCAGCTGTAAATGCTTCAATTGATGGCGACGATATCGTTTATCACGGTTACTATGACATCGGTGTTGCAGTATCTTCTGATCGTGGTCTTGTTGTACCAGTATTACGTGATACTGACCGTATGAGCTACGCAGAAGTTGAAGCAGGTATTGCTGCTTATGCTGCTAAAGCACGTGATGGTAAATTATCTATCGAAGAAATGACTGGTGGTACTTTCACTATCACTAACGGTGGTACTTTCGGTTCATTGCTTTCAACTCCTATTTTGAACCAGCCGCAAACTGGTATCTTGGGTATGCACAAAATCCAAGAGCGTCCTATGGCGGTAAATGGTCAAGTTGAAATCTTGCCAATGATGTACTTAGCGCTTTCTTACGACCACCGTATGATCGATGGTAAAGAAGCTGTAGGTTTCTTAGTCGCAATCAAAGAATTGTTAGAAGAGCCAGCTAAACTCATCCTTGATCTTTAATTTCTTCGAATAAATACCTACCAGGGTAGAGCGATCCTCTATCCTGGTTTATGGAGATAAAAATGTCTCAACAATTTGATCTTGTTGTCATCGGCGGTGGTCCTGGTGGTTATGAAGCTGCGATTCGCGCTGCTCAACTAGGTTTCAAAGTCGCTTGTATTGAAAAACGTATTCACAACGGTAAGCCTTCTTTAGGTGGTACTTGCTTAAACGTAGGTTGTATCCCTTCTAAAGCTTTGCTTGATTCTTCTCATCGTTATGAAGATACAGTGCATCACTTAGCTGATCACGGTATTACAACTGGTGAAGTGAATTTCGATCTTGCAAAACTTCTTGCTCGTAAAGACAAAATTGTTGACCAATTAACTGGCGGTATCGACCAATTGCTTAAAGGCAACGGTATTGAGTGGTTAAAAGGTACAGGTAAATTACTTGCTGGTAAAAAAGTTGAGTTCGTTTCTCATGAAGGTGAAACTCAAGTTTTAGAGCCTAAATACGTGATTCTTGCGTCTGGTTCTGTGCCTGTAAATATTCCTGTAGCTCCTGTAGATCAAGATATTATTGTTGATTCAACTGGCGCATTAAACTTCCCAGAAGTACCTAAGCGTTTAGGTGTAATTGGTGCAGGTGTAATCGGTTTAGAACTTGGCTCAGTATGGCGTCGTCTTGGTGCTGAAGTTGTTGTATTTGAAGCAATGGATGCATTCTTGCCAATGGCTGATAAAGCTTTGGCAAAAGAATACCAAAAGCTTTTAACTAAGCAAGGTCTTGATATTCGCGTTGGTGCTAAAGTTTCTGGCACTGAAGTTAATGGTCGTGAAGTGACTGTTAAATACACTCAAGGTGGCGAAGAAAAAACTCAAACTTTTGACAAATTAATCGTTTGTGTTGGCCGTAAAGCTTATGCAGAAGGTTTATTGGCTGAAGATTCAGGCATTAAATTAACTGAACGTGGTTTAGTTGAAGTAAACGATCACTGTGCAACTTCTGTAGAAGGTGTATATGCGATTGGTGACTTGGTTCGCGGTCCAATGCTTGCTCATAAAGCAATGGAAGAGGGTGTAATGGCTGTTGAACGTATTCACGGTCATGCTGCTCAAGTAAACTATGACACAATCATTTCTGTTATCTATACACACCCTGAAGCGGCGTGGGTTGGTTTAACTGAAGAACAAGCTAAAGAAAAAGGTCATGAAGTAAAAACTGGTCAATTCGGTTTTGCTGTAAATGGTCGTGCTTTAGCTGCTGGTGAAGGTGCAGGTTTTGTTAAGTTCGTTGCTGATGCAAAAACTGACCGTTTATTAGGTATGCATGTGATTGGACCTGCAGCATCTGATATCGTTCACCAAGGTATGATCGCTCTTGAATTTGTATCTTCTGTTGAAGATCTTCAGTTGATGACTTTTGGTCACCCAACATTCTCTGAAGTTGTTCATGAAGCTGCACTTGCTGTAGATGGTCGTGCAATTCACGCGATTCAACGTAAGCGTAAATAAAATTAAAGAGCGGTTTCTCCGCTCTTTTTCACATTCGATGGTGTGATTAAAAAATCATCAAGTTGATAGACGTAGACAGCAATTTGCACATACAACATGAGAATGTTGCGCAAATTGAAGACAACAAACAAAGTTAAGTAGGTAACTAAATGAACTTACATGAGTATCAAGCTAAAGCGTTATTGAAAGAATATGGTATGCCGGTACAAGAAGGTATCTTGGCAACCAATGCAGACGAAGCAGTTGCTGCATTTGAACAGCTTGGTGGTAAATTCGCTGTAATGAAGGCGCAAGTTCATGCTGGTGGTCGTGGTAAGGCTGGTGGCGTTAAAGTTGCAAAATCTAAAGAAGATGTTATCGAATTTGCAAACAATATCATTGGTACTCGTCTTGTAACGTATCAAACAGATGCAAATGGTCAACCAGTAAACAGCATCATTGTTGCTGAAGACGTATATCCAGTTGAGCGTGAGCTTTACTTGGGCGCGGTTGTAGACCGTTCTAGCCGTCGTATTACTTTCATGGCTTCTACAGAAGGTGGTGTAGAAATCGAGAAAGTTGCTGAAGAAACTCCAGAAAAAATTATCAAAGTTGAAGTTGATCCATTAGTTGGCTTACAACCATTCCAAGCACGTGAAGTTGCGTTTGCTTTAGGTTTGAAAGACAAACAAATCGGTCAATTCGTAAAAATCATGACAGCTGCTTACCAAGCATTTGTTGAAAACGATTTTGCTTTATTTGAAATTAACCCGCTTTCTGTTCGTGAAAACGGCGAAATTTTATGTGTAGATGCGAAAGTAGGTATCGACTCTAACGCGCTTTACCGTTTACCTAAAGTTGCTGCTTTACGTGACAAATCTCAAGAGAATGAGCGTGAATTAAAAGCATCTGAATTTGATCTTAACTACGTTGCTTTAGAAGGTAACATCGGTTGTATGGTTAACGGTGCTGGTCTTGCAATGGCAACTATGGACATCATTAAACTTTATGGTGGTCAGCCTGCAAACTTCCTTGACGTTGGTGGCGGTGCAACTAAAGAGCGCGTAATTGAAGCGTTCAAAATCATCCTTGCTGATACATCTGTACAAGGTGTTTTAATTAACATCTTCGGTGGTATCGTACGTTGTGACATGATTGCTGAAGCAATTATTGCAGCGGTTCAAGAAGTAAACGTAACTGTTCCAGTTGTTGTTCGTTTAGAAGGTAACAACGCTGAGTTAGGTGCTAAATTACTTGATGAATCTGGTTTGAAATTAATTTCTGCGAACGGTTTGTCTGATGCCGCAGAAAAAGTTGTAGCTGCAGTTAAAGCGTAAGGGGAGTATCAATCATGAGCGTATTAATTAATAAAGACACTAAAGTATTGGTACAAGGTTTTACTGGTAAAAACGGTACTTTCCACTCTGCACAAGCTTTAGACTACGGTACAAAAGTTGTTGGTGGTGTTACTCCAGGTAAAGGTGGTACAACTCACCTTGACTTACCAGTATTCAACACAATGAAAGAAGCTGTACGTGAAACAAATGCAGATGCATCTGTAATCTATGTACCAGCTCCATTCGTTTTAGACTCAATCGTTGAAGCGGTTGATTCAGGTGTTGGCCTAATCGTTGTGATCACTGAAGGTGTTCCAACAATCGACATGCTTAAAGCAAAACGTTATTTAGAAACTAACGGTAACGGTACTCGTTTAGTTGGTCCTAACTGCCCAGGCGTGATCACTCCGGGTGAATGTAAGATCGGTATTATGCCTGGTCACATCCACCAACCAGGTCGTATTGGTATTATCTCACGTTCAGGTACATTGACTTATGAAGCTGTTGCTCAAACAACTAAGCTTGGTTTAGGTCAGTCTACTTGTATCGGTATTGGTGGTGACCCAATCCCAGGTATGAACCAAATCGAAGCGCTTCAATTGTTCCAAGACGATCCAGATACTGATGCAATCATCATGATCGGTGAGATCGGTGGTACAGCGGAAGAAGAAGCTGCTGAATTCATCAAATCTAACGTGACTAAGCCTGTAGTAGGTTACATCGCTGGTGTAACTGCTCCTAAAGGTAAGCGTATGGGTCACGCTGGTGCGATCATTTCTGGTGGTCAAGGTACTGCTGAAGAGAAATTTGCTGCATTTGAAAAAGCAGGTATGGCTTACACTCGTAGCCCAGCTGAGCTTGGTTCAACTATGTTGCAAGTATTAAAAGAGAAAGGTTTAGTTTAATAGCTACCTTAAATCTTTAAAAATACCGCATCTGAAAAATGATGCGGTATTTTTTTGCATCATTGAAAAGTAGCATAAAATGAAATGAGAAATAATAACGCTAAAAAGAGACAAAAAAATACGCAATGATTGGGGTGATCATTGCGTAGAACAACGAATCTGTTAAAAACAGTTTCGGCTTAAGGAGAAATGTCGTGAGGTTCATATCAACCTACTTGAGCTATATTAGTGAGGTGTTCATATTTGTTCATTAAGGTTCACGTTAATTAGTGTTACTTCACGTTAAAAGGGTAAGAGCGTGTGAATCATAATAAATATATAGAAATTGTAATAACTTAAATTATTGAATCTAAATGTAATTATGAAAAAAAGCCCCGTAGGGCTTTTTGAATTATATTTTGAATATAAGAATTAGAATTTAAATAAGCCTAAGCCATCTTTAACTTCATCTAAAGTTTGCTGAGTAATGATTCGACATTTATCAGTACCTTGACGTAAAACATCCATAATGTAATCAGGGTCTTTAGCAAGTTCTTCACGGCGCTCACGAATAGGAGTAATTAATTCTTTTAACACACCTTCGAGACGTTTTTTAACAGTACCGTCACCAAGACCACCACGACGGTAATGAGCTTTTAATTCCTCAACTTCTTCTTTGTTTGGATCAAATGCATCTAAGTAAGTAAATACGATGTTTCCTTCAACCTGACCTGGATCTTCAATACGAAGATGATTTGGGTCAGTGTACATTGCGTTTACAGCTTTTTTAATGTCTTTCTCAGAAGCATTTAAAACAATGGTATTACCTAATGACTTAGACATTTTTGCTTTACCAAAAAACCCAGGAAAAGGAGCCATATTAGAAAGCAACGCTTTACATTCAGGTAAAAGGTCTTGACCAATTTGACGGTTTACACGACGCACGATTTCATTCGTTTGCTCAATCATTGGAATCTGATCTTCACCTACTGGTACTACAGTTGCTTTAAAAGCCGTAATATCAGCCGCCTGTGCAACAGGATAGCAAAGGAAGCCCGCAGGAATGTCACGTTCAAAACCGCGCATTTGAATTTCAGATTTAATAGTCGGGTTACGTTCTAAACGAGCCACAGTTACAAAGTTAAGATATAACATTGTAAGTTCATTCAGTGCTGGTAAACATGACTGAACACAAATAGTTGTTTTAGTCGGATCAATACCAACAGCTAAATAATCTAGAGCAACTTCTAAAATGTTACGACGTACTTTATCTGGGTTATCTGCATTATCTGTTAATGCTTGTGCATCTGCTAATAAGAGGTGTTGATGGTGGCTATCCTGTAAACCTACACGTGAACGCAAAGAACCGACAAAATGCCCAAGGTGAAGTTGTCCGGTTGGGCGGTCGCCTGTCAAAATAATTGGACGCTGATCAACATTACTCATTATTTATTCCACTATCGTATTGGCTTAATCAGGGATAGTAAGCCCTGTAATATAAAAGATTGGCATTATTGTACGGGAAATAAATTTTTTTCGTCAGCGATTGGTTAAACTTTCTTAAAATAATATTGTGAATTTATTCAGTAAAATTACAGAAAACGGAATATTTCATCTTACAATAGCTAGATAAATACAAACCTGGATAAGAAATGGCAAGTGGCTTACTTTTATTACTAGATGATATTGCAACAATTTTAGATGATGTCGCTTTAATGAGCAAAATGGCAGCAAAGAAAACTGCCGGTGTTTTAGGTGATGATTTGGCTTTAAATGCACAACAGGTAACAGGTGTACGTGCAGATCGTGAATTGCCTATCGTATGGAAGGTTGCTAAAGGTTCTTTAGTTAATAAGCTTATTTTAGTACCTTTAGCTTTATTAATTAGTGTTATCGCACCGTGGCTGATTAACCCTTTATTGATGCTAGGTGGTTTATTTCTATGTTATGAAGGCGTTGAAAAAGTTCTTCATACAATTATGCATAGAAAAGCTTCAACCTCTGAGGAAGCAGAAAAAGAATTTAACAATGAAGAGCTGGATCTGGCTACTTTTGAAAAAGAGAAAGTAAAAGGAGCTATTCGAACTGACTTTATTTTATCTGCTGAAATTGTTGTTATTTCTTTAGGAACGGTTGCTACGGCGGCTTTAATAACAAAAATAAGTGTACTTAGCATTATTGCTGTTGTGATGACACTAGGTGTTTATGGCTTTGTTGGGGTGATTGTTAAGATTGATGATTTAGGATTATATTTAACAAAACAGGCTGCTTCTTTTAAACAAACTCTAGGACGTGGTTTACTTGCTTTTGCTCCTCTTTTAATGAAGCTACTTTCTATTGTTGGAACTATTGCAATGTTTTTAGTAGGTGGAGGGATTATTAACCATACAATTCCTTTACTTCATCATATTACTGATAGTACCGTCGATCATGTAGAGAATATACCCGCAGTAGGCAATATTATTGGAGCTTTAACACCGACATTAATGAACTTTGCGATTGGTATGATTGCTGGGGCGGTTGTGTTGTTTGTGGTGAGTTTAATACAGAAAATGTGGCCAAAAGCTTCTGACTAATCAGGCCATTTAATAAGAAGAGGGACGTTATGCGCTGGAGAGATCGTAGAGTCAGTACCAATGTTGAGGACCGTCGAGGTGGGGGCGGTGTTAAAGCAGGTGGTATTAGTATTATTGGTTTGGTTGTGGCATTTGTCGCATGGAAATTTTTTGGCGTTGATCCACAAATGGCTTATCAGGCAACGCAGCAGGTTACTGCTTCACAACAATCAAATGCAACCTCACCAGAAAGTTTAACACCTGAGCAAAAAGAAGCATCGGATTTTGTTGGAACTGTATTAGCTGATACAGAAGATACGTGGACACCTATATTTAAGCAATTAGGGAAAACTTATACACCGCCAACGTTAGTTTTATTTAGTGGAGTGACTCGCTCAGGTTGTGGTACCGCTCAATCTGCTATGGGACCTTTTTATTGCCCAGCTGACCAAAAAGTTTATATTGATACCGAATTCTTTAAAGATATGCGCGAGCAAATGGGGATTTCGGGTGAGCAAAATAAATCAGAGCTTTCTCGCCAAGATCAGGCAGGGGATTTTGCCCAAGCCTATGTTGTTGCGCATGAAGTAGGCCATCATGTTCAAACCTTGCTTGGTATTTCATCTCAAGTGCAACAAGCTCGTTCGCAAGTCAGCCAAAGAGAGGGTAACCAATTATCTGTTCGACAAGAGTTACAAGCTGACTGTTTAGCAGGTATATGGGCAAATCATAATCAACAACGTACTCAGTTTTTAGAGTCTGGTGATGTTGAAGAAGCAATGGATGCAGCTCAAAAAATTGGTGATGACTATTTGCAAAAACGTGCGACAGGACAAGTTGTACCTGATAGTTTTACTCATGGTACGAGTGAACAGCGGATGCATTGGTTTCAAGTGGGCTTAAAGTCCGGTGATATCAACCAATGTGATACTTTTAATAATCCTATCTAATGTTAAAGATGAGTTTATTAAAACACTTTAAATAAGCTCATCTTTTAATACCCCAACTTCATAATTAATGTTAAGAAATTTAACTGATCGATAGAATGATTAAAGTAATTCGTTAAACTTATATTCCAACTTTTAACTGTTTAGGCCCTTATAAGGTGCCTACTTCCTCATTCTGTTCAGTTTAGCTGTCTAGGTTTTTTATTTGGTCATTGACCCAGAAGAAGGGTATTCATGGGTAATTTTTTCTTATTACAAGCACTTACAGTTGTATTTGCCTTATCAATTGCAACGACTATATTCAATAAGCGTATTTTAGGCTTTCCTCAAGCTATTGGCGTGCCTCTTGTTTCTGCAATCTTTGTCTTCATTTTGCAATGGGGAGCTAGTCTCTTAAATGGTAATCAGTTCATTACCATTAATATTCACAATATTGAAGAAGCAGTACGTCATATCGATTTTTATGACTTTTTAATTAATGGCGTCATTTGTTTTATTCTGACATCTTCTGCACTGAAATTTAAAATTTCAGACTTAAGAAGTTATTGGCGACAAATTAGTATTCTAGCGACTATTGCACTAGTTATCTGCGCCGTATTGTTTGGTGGCTTACTTTACGGCTTCCAATTACTGGTTGGCCATCATGTACCAATTTTAGTTCTTCTATTATTAGGCGCGGCATTGGGAGCAACTGACCCGATCGGTATTAAAGGTGTTTTAAGTTCGATTCGTGCGCCCCATCATTTGATTGTCAAATTAGAAGGCGAATCTTTATTTAATGATGCAATGTGTATTGCACTATTTATGACATTGCTGAACGTTTTACAAGGTGAACATTTTTCGTTAGTTGCGACTTTAGAAGCTTTACTTTATGAAATTGTGGTTGCTGTCGGTATTGGATGGGCATTCGGTATAGGGACATTACGTCTATTACGTGGCAAACACGAAATGGAGTCCCTGATTCTAACAACTGCCTTACTTGCTAGCGGAGCATATTTAGTTGCTTTGTTTGCTCATGCTTCTGCTCCGATTGCTTGTGTGATTGGCGGTTTAATTGTTGGTAATAAATGGAAAGAAATCCGTGAAGAGCGTGAGATTAGAGAAGTTAATCATTTTTGGCATACAGTAGAAGGAATTATCAATTCATTCTTATTCACTTTAATTGGTCTTGAGCTATTTATTCTTGATTTGAATTTTAGCCTGATCTTAGGGGGAATAGTTGCTTTCTTTATTTTGCATATTTCTCGTTTTGCAGCAAATTTTATGTCTTTTGCTTTCTTCCCAACAATGCGTAAAACCAAAAGCTATAATGGTAGTTTAACTATCTTATCTTGGGGTGGCGTACGAGGCGGGATTTCACTTGCTTTAATTCTGGCTGTTGCAAATATTCCAGCACTTAGTCCTTATAGTAGTATTCTTATTGGATATACCTTTATTAGTGTACTGTTATCTGGTGTGGTGTGTGGTCTTGGTCTACCGGCAGTAATGAACGCATTTTATTACAACCCTAATGAAGAAACCGAAGGACTTAAAGGCTTTTACCAAAAGTTATGTCACAAAATGAATCGCCGTGGCTTTCAATATATTGTAGGAGAAGATGCGTTAGGAAGAGAAACTATTACTATCTTTAACCCTGATGTTATTGTTGATCAAAAAACAGAAGATGGTATTGCAACTATGCATGACCCTAATAAGTTACAAGAAGTAAAACGTTTTGAGAGTCCAGATAATTTTTAACTTAACTTAAAAATCTTTTTAATTAGTATTAAAAAATTAGGCTTTAGTGTAATAGTAAAATATTATCTGAAGCCATTTTTTTCTATATATATCATTATTAATATATTTTATTTTATTGAGATATTAAAAATTGTTATATA